>JBDTLY010000030.1:0-15088 GCA_039934535.1 Casimicrobiaceae bacterium
GCCGGGTGATGATGTGCTCCACACCGGCGCGAACGAAGACCACATTCGGCGCCATGTCGCTCTTTGGAAGCTTGTTCTTCGCCATCGAGTTTTCGCACGCGTAGATCTTCGCGCCGAGGCTCTTCTGCGCTTCGATCACGCGCGAGCTCACGGGCGCGTCGAACTTCAGCATGTTGATTCCCTGGCCGAAGGCGACGAGCTCGATCTCGGTGCCCGCGCCGTAGACTTCGCGCAGGTTGCCGACGACGTTGAGCGCCTGGTTCCACGTCACGGGATTGCCGTCGCTGACCTGCACGACGATCTTCTCCGCAAGCGCATGGCGGGCGCCGGCCAGTGCGAACGCCGCGATCAGCGCGGCGAGGATGAAGCGAAGTCGAGCGGTCATCGAATGCTCCTATGTGCGTATCTGGCCGGAACCCAGCACGACCCATTTGCGGCTGGTCAGCCCCTCGAGGCCGACGGGTCCGCGCGCGTGCAGCTTGTTCGTCGAGATGCCGATCTCGGCACCGAGGCCGTATTCGAACCCGTCGGCGAACCGCGTCGACGCGTTGACGAGCACCGAGCTCGAGTCGACCTCGCGCAGGAAGCGCATCGCCGCCGCGTAATCCGCGGTGACGATCGCATCGGTGTGCTGCGAACCGTATTTCGCGATGTGCGCCATCGCCATGTCGAGGTCGTCGACGATGCGCACGGTGAGGATCGGCGCGAGGTACTCGGTGTACCAGTCGTTTTCTGTCGCCGCCTTCATCGCCGGGATCAGTGCGCGCGCGCGTTCGCAGCCGCGCAGCTCGACGCCCTTCGCCGCATAGATCGCCGCGAGGGGCGGCAGCACGCTCGGCGCGATGGTGGCATGGACGAGCAGCGTCTCCATGGTGTTGCAGGGAGAAAAGCGTTGTGTCTTCGCGTTGTCGGCGATGCGGATCGCCATGTCCGGATCGGCGAGCGCGTCGATGTAGACGTGGCATACACCGTCGAGGTGCTTGATCACCGGCACCTTCGCTTCCTTCGCGATCCGCTCGATCAGGCCCTTGCCGCCGCGCGGCACGATCACATCCACGTGTTTCTCGTCGGCGATCAGGCAGCCGACGGCCGCGCGGTCGGTGGTGGCGACGACTTGCACGCCCGCCTGTGGCAGGCCCGCTGCGGCCAGCCCCTCGTGAACACATGCCGCGATCGCCTGGTTGCTCGCGAGCGCCTCGCTTCCACCGCGCAGGATCGTCGCGTTACCGGCCTTGAGGCACAGTCCCGCGGCATCCGCGGTGACGTTCGGCCGCGATTCGTAGACGATGCCGATCACCCCCAGCGGCACGCGCATGTGCCCGACCTGGATGCCCGAGGGCCGGAAGCGGAGGTCGCTGATCTCGCCGACCGGATCAGGCAGGGCGGCAATCTGCTCGAGCCCGGCCGCCATGGCTTCGATGGTTGCCGGCGACAAGGTCAACCGGTCCACGAACGCGGCGTCCTGCCCTCCCGCCCTGGCCGCCGCGACATCGCGCGCATTCGCCGCCATCAGCCTCGCGACGTCGTGGCGGATCGCGGCCGCCATCGTATTCAATGCGGCGTTCTTGGCTCCCGTCTCGGCACGCGCGATCTGGCGTGCCGCAGCGCGCGCGGCCGCGCCCACGCCCGCCATGTACGCAGCGACATCGGCGAACGTCCCCAGCCCGGGGATAACGAGATTGCTCATGCGCGCATTGTAGCGCCAACTGCGAGGGTGGATTCGGCTACGAGCCAATCACGAAGCGATAGCCGACGCCGGTCTCCGTCAGAAGATGGCGCGGCCGCGCGGGATCCGGCTCCAGCTTCTGCCGCAGATGCGCCATGTAGATGCGCAGGTAGTGGCTGTGCTCGACGTGCGACGGCCCCCAGACCTCGCGCAGCAGCGCGCGATGCGTGAGCACCTTGCCGGGATGGGCGGCGAGCTGCGCGAGCAGCCGGAATTCGACGGGGGTCAGGTGAACCGCCGCGCCGCCGCGCGTGACGCTGCGGTTCGCGAGATCGACCGTGACGTCGCCGAATGACACCACCGGCGATTCGTTGTCGGGCGTGCGTGCACCGCGCCGGAGCATCGCGCGCAGGCGCGCCGTCAGCTCGGCGACGCCGAACGGTTTTGTCAGGTAGTCGTCCGCACCGGCATCCAGCGCCGCGACCTTTGCCGCTTCCTCCGTGCGCGCGGACAGCACGAGGATCGGCAGTGCCGCAAACGTGCGCACGCTGCGGATGAAATCCACGCCATCGCCGTCCGGCAACCCGAGGTCGAGGATGACGACATCCGGCTTGCGCGTGCCGGCGTCGATCACGCCACGCGCGACCGTCTCGGATTCGCAGACGCGATAGCCCTCGCTTTCGAGGGCCGCGCGAATGAAGCGCCGGATCTCGCGATCGTCCTCGACGACGAGCACCTGCGGCGCGATGTCGGCCGGCATCCGGGGCTATTCCATTTCGGGTTCGGCGGGCGCGGGCGGCGGTTCGTCCGCGGGGAGGGTGAACACGAAGCGCGCGCCGCCGCCGTCGCGGTTTTCCGCGCGGATCGTGCCGCGATGGGCCTCGACGATCGCGCGGCAGATGGCGAGGCCCAACCCCACGCCCGGGACGACCGATTCAGGGTTGCCGCGCGTGAACTTGTCGAAGATCGAACGCTCGCGCCCGGGCGGCAATCCCGGTCCGCGGTCCTCGATCGCGACTTCGAACTCGCCGTCGGCGGCCCGCGCCGCGATGCGGATCGGCGTGCCCGGCGGCGTGTACTTGGTCGCGTTCTCGATGAGGTTCACGAAGACGCGCTCGATCAGCACGCCGTCGCACGAAACGAGGGGAAGATCCGCCGGGAGCGCGACCTCCACCGGCCGTCCGACGAGGGACGATTCCAGCGCGGCGAGCGCGCTGCCGACGAGTTCCTCGAGCGATTGCCAGTCCTTACGCACGTCTACGCGGCCGGCTTCGAGCCGCGCCATCTCGAGCAGGTTGTCGACCAGCCGCGCGGTGCGCCGCGCCTGGTCGCGAATGGCCAGCGCTTTGGCTTCGCCGCCGCCGGTATCGCCGCGGGCGAGCTCGCGGGCAAGGGTTTCGGAGAGCCCGACGAGCGCGGTGAGCGGCGTGCGGAGATCATGCGACAGCGCGGACAGCACCGAATTGCGCAGGCGCTCGGATTCCATGTCGACCAGCGTGCGCTGCGCCACGGTCACGAAGTGCACGCGTTCGAGGGCGATGGCGATCAGCGCGGCGCACGTTTCGAGCAAACGGCGCTGCTCGGGGACCATGAGCGTTGCGGCATCGTCCGGCTCGACGACCAACACGCCGCGCGTGCGAACCGGCGCCTTGAGCGGCAGGTAGAGCTTGCCGGCGGCGGGCAGCGTGTCGGTGCCGATGCCGGCGGGCTCCGCGTGGTCGACGCACCACCGCGCGATTGCCATGTCGACCGTCGGTCCCGCGCCCGCCGTGGCGGCGGGCCGCAGCGTCTCGTCCTCGGCGAGCGTCAGCACCGCGCATTTCGCGCGCGCCGTGCCGGTGACGAACTGCTCGCCGATTTCCGCCACCTGCTCGGGCGCGAGCGCCGCGGAGAGCTCGCGCGCCATCTCGAACAGCTGCCGGGCCTGTTCCTCGCCGCGCGCGGCGAAGCGCGCCTGGAAGCGCAGCCGCGCAGTCAGCTGTCCGACCACAAGCCCGACGATGAGCATGACTGCGAACGTGAACACATACTGCGCGTCGGACACCGCGAACGTGAACCGCGGCGGTACGAAGAAGAAGTCGAACGCGAGCACGTTGACGACGGCGGCGACGATGGCTGGCCTGCGCCCGAACGCCAGCGCCGCGCCGACCACCGCGAGGAGGAATAGCATGACGATGTTCGACAGCTCGAACCAGTGCTGCAAGGGGAACGCGACGAGGGTCGCCGCGGCCGAAAGTCCGAGCGCACCGCCGTAGGAGCGCCAGTCGCCGCTCATTCGGGATCGCGCCGCTGCGGGCTCATTCGCCGCAGGAGCCTGCGCGCGCGCGACCGCCAGGAAATCGAGATCGGGCGCATGCGCGCTTGCGCTCGCGAGCGTGTCGTCGCGCCAGCGCAGGAGGCGGCTGCGCGGCGCCTTTGCCCGACCCAGCACGAGCGTACCGAGGTTGTGCGTGCGGGCGTAGTCGACCAATCCGTTGGCAGCGTCGGACGCACGCACCGTTGCGGTTTGCGCCCCCAGTTCCTGCGCCAGCTTCAGCGTTGCGAACACCGTCCTGCGATGCGCCTCGGGAAGCCCGGCGAGCGCCGACGTGTCGACGAAGACCGCGTGCCACCGCGAGTTGAGCGCCGCCGCGAGCCGCGCAGCCGCGCGCACGACCGCATCGTCGCCGCCACGGGGGCCGACGCCCGCGAGCAGCGCATTGCCTGCCTGCCACACGCGCGCGCCAGCCACGTGCTCGTCGCGGTAGCTCCGCATCTGGGTGTCGACGCGATCGGCGGTGCGCCGCAGCGCGAGCTCGCGCAGCGCCAGGAGGTTGCCCTTGCGAAAGAAATTCTGCACGGCGCGCTCGGCTTGCTCGCCCATGTAGACCTTGCCTTCGCGCAATCGTTGCAGCAGGTCGTCCGGCGGCAGATCGACCAGCACGACCTCGTCGGCCTGGTCGAAGATCCGGTCCGGCAGCGTTTCCCGCACCTTGATGCCGGTGATGCCGCCGACGATGTCGTTCAGGCTCTCGAGGTGCTGGACGTTGACGGTCGTGTTGACGTCAATGCCCGCCGCGAGAAGCTCCAGCACGTCCTGGTAGCGCTTGGGATGGCGCGATCCGGGCGCATTGGTGTGCGCCAGTTCGTCGACGAGAAGCAGCGACGGCTTCCGCGCGAGCGCAGTGTCGAGATCGAACTCTTCAAGCGTGGTTCCACGGTTGTCGAACGCGCGTCGCGGCAGCACGTCGAGCCCGGCAAGCAGCCGCGCGGTGTCCTGGCGGCCGTGCGTTTCGACGACGCCGAGCACGACGTCGCGGCCCTGCTCGCGCTGGCGCCGTGCGTCGGCGAGCATGGCGTAGGTCTTGCCGACCCCGGGCGATGCCCCGAAGAAGACCTTGAGCGTGCCCCGCCGCGCGCGCGCGTCCCGATCCTGGATCCGCGCGAGCAGCGCGTCGGGGTCGGGACGCGCGTCGGTCATCCGCGAAGTTTACAGTTTATCAAGTGCGAGGTTGAGGCGCAGCACGTTTACCGTGGGCTCCCCGAAGAATCCGAGCCGGATGGCGCCTGCCTGCGCATCGACGAGGTGCTTGACCGCATCGACGGCGAGGCTCCGTTCGCGCGCAACTCGCGGCGTCTGGTAATACGCCGCCGCGACGGTGATATCCGGGTCGAGCCCCGAACCGGAGGCCGTCACGAGGTCGACGGGCACCGGCGCAGTGTTGTCTGGATCGGCGGCGCGCAGCGCCGCCACGCGGTCCCTCACGGCATCGGTCAGCGCTGGATTCGTCGGACCGAAATTGGAACCCGTCGACGCGGTGCCGTTGTAGGGCTGCGGCGAAGTCGCGGACGGCCGTCCCCAGAAATACTTCGGCGACGTAAAGGACTGGCCGATCAGCTCGGAGCCCACGGCCTTGCCGCCCACCGTAACCAGCGACCCGTTGGCCCGCGCGGGAAAAACGAGTTGCGCCACGCCCGTCACGGCGAGCGGATAGACGACTCCGGTGAGGAGCGTCAGCACGACAAACAGCAGAATTGCGGGACGAAGCAACGAACGCATGTCGAGTTCCTTCATACGAGCCCCATGGCGGCGAGCAGCATGTCGATGAGCTTGATCCCGGGGAACGGGAGGGCGATGCCGCCGAGACCGTAGATCAGCAGGTTACGGCGCAGAAGCGGGGCCGCCCCGAGCGGCCGGTACCGCACGCCCTTCAGCGCGAGGGGAATCAACACGATGATGATGAGGGCGTTGAAGATGACGGCCGACAGGATGGCTGATTCGGGTGTGGTCAGCCGCATGACGTTGAGCGCCGCCAGCTGCGGGTAGGTCGAGATGAACACGGCCGGAATGATCGCGAAATATTTGGCGACGTCGTTGGCGATCGAAAATGTCGTCAGGGCGCCGCGGGTCATCAGCATCTGCTTGCCGATCTCGACCACCTCGATCAGTTTGGTGGGGTTGCTGTCGAGGTCGACCATGTTGCCGGCTTCCTTCGCGGCCTGGGTGCCGCTGCCCATCGCGACCGCGACGTCGGCTTGCGCGAGCGCCGGCGCGTCGTTGGTGCCGTCGCCGGTCATCGCGACCATGCGGCCCTCGTTCTGGAAGCCGCGGATCAGCTCGAGCTTCGCTTCCGGCGTCGCTTCCGCGAGGAAGTCGTCAACGCCGGCCTCGGCGGCGATCGCGGCCGCGGTAAGGCGGTTGTCGCCGGTGATCATCACGGTCTTGATGCCCATTCGGCGCAATTCGGCGAAGCGTTCCTTGATGCCGCCTTTGACGATGTCCTTCAACTCGATCACGCCGAGGACGCGGGAGCCGTCGGCCACCACGAGTGGCGTGCTGCCGCGGCGGGCGACGTCGTCGACCATCTTGTCGACGGCCGGCGAGAGCTTGCCTCCCGCGGCATCGACGAAGGCGCGGATCGCGTCGACGGCGCCCTTGCGGATGCGGCGCTCGCCAATGTTGACGCCACTCATGCGCGTGTGCGCGGAAAACGGCACGAAGGTCGCGCCGAGTTCGGCGAGCTGGCGTTCGCGGAATCCGAATGCATTCTTGGCCAGCACAACGATGCTGCGGCCCTCCGGCGTCTCGTCGGCGAGCGAGGCGAGCTGCGCGGCGTCCGCAAGGTCGCGCGGGATCACGCCCGGAGCGGCCAGGAAATCGCTCGCCTGCCGGTTGCCGAGGGTGATCGTGCCTGTCTTGTCGAGCAGCAGCACGTCGACGTCGCCGGCGGCCTCGACCGCGCGTCCGGATGTAGCGATGACATTCGCCGCAAGCATGCGGCTCATTCCGGCAACGCCGATGGCGGAGAGCAATGCGCCGATCGTGGTCGGGATCAGGCACACGAGCAGCGCGATCAATGCGGTGACCGAAATCGCGGCACCGGACTTGGCCACTTCGACGGCGTAGATCGAGAAGGGCAACAGCGTGACCGTGGCGAACAGGAAAACGAGCGTCAGCGCGACAAGCAGTATCGTGAGCGCGATCTCGTTGGGCGTCTTGCGGCGCTTGGCCCCTTCGACCATCGCGATCATCCGGTCGAGGAACGTCTCGCCCGGGTCCACCGTGCAGCGCACGACGATCCAGTCCGAGAGCACGCGCGTGCCGCCCGTAACGGCGCTGAAGTCGCCGCCGGATTCGCGGATCACCGGCGCGGATTCGCCCGTGATGGCGGACTCGTCGACCGAGGCGACGCCTTCGATCACTTCGCCGTCGCAGGGAACGAGATCGCCGGCTTCGACCAGCACGACGTTGCCGCGGCGCAGGTCTTCGGCGGGCTGCGTCCAGAATGCGCTGCCGTGCTGCGGCTCGCGCAGCCGCTTCGCCCATGTCTTGTGGCGCATGCCCCGCAATGCGTCCGCCTGGGCCTTGCTGCGCCCTTCGGCCAGCGCGTCGGCGAGGTTCGCGAACAATACGGTGAACCACAGCCACACGGCGATCCAGCCGATGAACCATGTCGGCGCTTCGCCGTTGCCGCGCAGCGCCTCGATCCACAACCATGTGGTGAGCAGGCTGCCCACGTACACGACGAACATCACCGGATTGCGTGCCTGCACGCGCGGGTCGAGCTTGTAGAACGATTCGAGGAGCGCCGGCCCCATGAGCGCGCGGTCGAACAGCCGCATTCGGTGCCCTGCTTGCGCCGAGCGCGTCATCGCCAGGTTGCGGGTCTCGGTCGCGAGCCCGGGTTTCGGGCTCGGCGGGGTCGCGGTCACGAGTTTTTGGTCCGTCATGAGGTCATCCATCAGTGGGCCGAGTACAGATGAAGGTGCTCGACCACGGGGCCGAGCGCCAGCGCCGGCACGTACGTGAGCGCGCCGACGAGCAGCACGGAGCCGATCAGCAGGACCACGAACAGCGGGCCGTGCGTCGGCATCGAGCCGTTGCTCGCCGGAGCGCGCTTCTTGGCCGCGAGCCCGCCCGCGATCGCGAGCACGGGGACAATGATGCCGAAGCGGCCGAACCACATTGCGAGGCCCAGCCAGCCGTTGTAGAACGGCGT
The DNA here is from genome assembly GCA_039934535.1 of Casimicrobiaceae bacterium. Taxonomy (GTDB): domain Bacteria; phylum Pseudomonadota; class Gammaproteobacteria; order Burkholderiales; family Casimicrobiaceae; genus CAIWHR01. The sequence continues at coordinate 8,146 of JBDTLY010000030.1, forward strand.
GTTCGCGGACAGGCCGGCGAAAGCGCTGCCGTTGTTGTTCGCCGCCGACGAAAAGGCGTACAGCATTTCGGAAAACCCGTGCGCGCCGGGGTTGGAGATGCCGGCCCTGCCATCGACGGCCAGCACGGCGATTGCGGTGCCCGCGAGCACGAGGAACGGCGTCATCAGCACGGCGACCGACACCATCTTCATCTCGAAACTCTCGATCTTCTTGCCGAGGTATTCCGGCGTGCGGCCGATCATCAGGCCGGCGATGAACACCGCGAGCAGCGCGAACACGAGCATGCCGTAGAGGCCGGAGCCGACGCCGCCGAACACCACCTCGCCGAGCTGGATCGACCACATCGGAACCAATCCGCCCAGCGGCGTGAACGAGTCGTGCATCGCGTTGACGGCGCCGCACGAAGCTGACGTCGTGATCGTCGCGAAGAGCGAGCTGGCGGCGATGCCGAAGCGCGCCTCCTTGCCTTCCATGTTGCCGCCCGCCTGCAGGGCGCTCGCGGTCTGGTCCGCCCCGACGGACGTCAACAACGGATTGCCCTGCTGCTCGAAAGTCATCGCGCACCACGCGGCGATCACGAACAGGATCGTCATCGCCGCGAGCACGGCCCAGCCCTGCCGCACGTCGCCGACCACGCGTCCGAACGCGAGGCAAAGGCCGGCCGGAATCAGGAAGATCGCGAGCATCTCGAGAAGGTTCGCGAGCGCGGTCGGGTTTTCGTACGGATGCGAGGAATTCGCGTTGAAGAATCCGCCGCCGTTGGTGCCGAGCTCCTTGATCGCTTCCTGCGAGGCGATGGGTCCCATGGGCAACGTCTGCGTGGTCGCCGTGGCGGGTTCCGTCACCGGATTGCCTTTCTCATCCTTGAGCGGCTGGCCATCCGGGCCGTTCCTGGGGTTGTCGTATTTCACGGGCTCGACCAGCGTGACGTCCTCGTACGGCGCGAAGTTCTGTACGACGCCCTGGCTCACGAGCGCCAACGCAAGCACGAACGACAGAGGGAGTAGCAGCCATGCGGTGATGCGGGTGAGATCGATCCAGAAATTGCCGATGGCGGCGGATGCGTGGCGGGCGAAGCCGCGGATCAACGCGAAGGCGACCGCGATGCCGGTCGCCGCGGAGAAGAAATTTTGCACCGCCAGCGCCGACATCTGCGTCAGGTAGCTCATTGTCGATTCGCCGGAGTAGCCCTGCCAGTTGGTGTTGGTAACGAAGCTCACCGCGGTGTTGAATGACGAGTCCGGGCTGACGGCGGCGAAGCTTTGCGGGTTGAGCGGCAGCCATACCTGGAGGCGTTGGAAAGCGTAGACGACCAGCACGCCGAGGCCATTGAACACCAGCACCGCAAGCGCGTACTGGACCCACGACATCTCGTTCGCGTCGATGCGCAGCAGGCGAAATGTTGCCTGCTCGACGCGCAGCAGCGGCGCGGGGAGCCGGCCGTTACAGAGGGCGGCCAGCCACGCACCCATCGGCCAGACGGTTGCGAGCAGGATGACCAGGTAGACGCCCAGCAGCAGGTAACTCTGCGCGGTCATGTCAGAAGTCCTCCGCCTTGAACAGCGCGTAGAGCAGGTAGACGAAGAGCCCCATCGTCACGACGGAGGCGACGAAATAGAGTGCGGTCATGCCGCTTCCTTGTGGAATTGCCGGGGCGGAGCCGGTTCATTACGGGCAGATTGGACCGACAATTCGCGGATCGCGGGCGAATGGACGGCGCCAGGACCCGTAGCGTCGATGGTCCCGGAAACGGTCCGCGCGGGATGGCGATCGCGCCGCCCGAAGGCGCGCCAGGCGAAGACGCCCGCGCGAATCGCGAGGGCGCCCACGACGAAGACGGCAACGATCGCTCCGAGGACGATGACTCGCCAGTACAAAGGATCGAAGTTGACTTGCATCATTTGGAGACTCCCTTTAGGCGGACACACCCGGCGAGCATGCCTGCCATCAGTGCAAACATGACCGCGAAGCCGAACAGCCAGGCGAAGTCCATTTCAAAACTCCTTTTTTGACCCGTTGCCAAGATAGGGCGCAACGCGCAAAGGCAGGATCAATTGTGCGATTCCGCACGTAAATACGGCGTAAAAAGGTCGCTCCGGGCGCATTTACGCGATCTTTACGGCGGCTCCGGTCAATTCAACAGTCCGTTGACAATGCGTGCGCTACGCTGAACGGCACAAGTAAGCACGGAGATCGAATATGCTCACGGCTATGGAAATGGCACCTGGTGACGGGAAGGCGCGGAGCGCGTCGCCCGCCGTTTGGCTCGAGCCCGAAGGGGTCCTGCTCGACGTCGAGCCGCGGGATCGCCGGCATGCGCTGGAATTGGCGGCGCAGGAATTCGCGCGTTCACACGGGGTCGACTCCGGACCGATCTTCCGCGCGCTGTGGCGGCGCGAGCTCGTGGGTTCGACCGGCATTGGAAGGGGCGTGGCGATCCCGCACGCGCGCATCGACGGGATCGACCACCCGATAACGCTGTTCATGCGGACGAAATGGCCGATCCACTTCGAATCGCCGGACAGCAAGGACGTCAATCACATCCTGACGATCCTCGTGCCCGCGGACGGCGACCAGGACGAGCACCTCCAGCTGCTTGCGTTCGTCGCGGAGATGTTCATGGATGGCGCGTTCCGCAGCCGCGTCGCGGGCGCGCTGGACGAAACCGTGTTGCGCATTGCGTTTGCGGAGCGGGCGCGAGATGTCGCGCGCCGCCTGTCCGGGAGCTGAGGCGCCGCCGCTCAGCGGCCGGGCTTCAGCGTCTTCACACCCGTGTCGGTGCCGAGCAGGATCACGTCGGCGCCGCGTGCCGCGAACAGGCCGACGGTGACCACGCCGACGATGCCGCGGATATTCGCCTCCATCGCGACCGGATCGGTGATGGAAAGACCGTGCACGTCGAGGATCACGTTGCCGTTGTCGGTGGTGAAGCCCATCCGCCATTCCGGGTGTCCGCCCAGCAGCACGAGCTGCCTCGCGACGTAGCTCCGCGCCATCGGGATCACCTCGACCGGCACCGGGAACTTGCCGAGCACGCCCACGAGCTTGGAGCCGTCGGCGATGCAGACGAACTTGCGCGCCACGGCGGCGACGATCTTCTCCCGCGTAAGCGCGCCGCCGCCACCCTTGATCATCGCGCCGTGCTCGGTCACCTCGTCGGCGCCGTCCACGTAGACCGGCATTTCGGAGACGTTGTTGAGCTCCTCGACGATGATCCCGTGGCCCTTCAGCCGCTCGGCGGTCTTGACCGAGCTCGCGACGGCGCCCTTGATCCGATGCCGGATCTTCGCGAGCTCGTCGATGAAGAAATTCGCCGTCGAGCCGGTGCCCACACCGACGATCTCGTCGTCGACGACGTATTTGATCGCCTCGCGGGCGACGGCCTGCTTCAGTTCGTCCTGGGTCATGGAGGATTTGCTTTCAATGGTTCAACGAATCGACGGCAACGCGTCGACCTTCCTTGCGACTTCGCGGCACGCCGTGATGAGGTCTGCGACCAGGCGCTCGTCGACGTTCAGGTTGCCTTCATATTCGCCGAGATTGCGGACCTCGTGGCCTTTCGCGAGCACACGCCACACCTCCGGTCCGAGGCCCAGCGTGTGTGGCAACACCTGGAAAACAAGGTAGCGGTTGGCTGAGCGGAATCCGCGATGACGCAAGGCAGCGAGGCAGAGCGCATGCGCGGCGTTGTACGCGAGGTCGAAACGTCCTTCGAGCGAATTGGACGCGTTGGCGGCGTCGGCAAGGCGTGCCATTCCGGAGCGCTTGAGACCGGCGAACTCCTCCGCATCCGGCGGCTCGGCCGACAACCCCTTCCCGGCGCCGGCCAGGCGATCAAGCGGAGAGGTCATGCTCGGTCCCGAAAATCCAGACCTTGGGCTGGGCCATGACGCGCTTCACGAACGCATTGTTGCGTGCGAGCCTTTCCTTCAGGGCGGCGCGGGTATAGACGGTGGGATTGACGGAACGGCCGAGCTCGGCCTGAAGAGGTTCCAGCGCCGCGAATACCTCCGCATACGTCAACCGACTGCTGACGACCAGAAGGTCGATGTCGCTTGTTGCCGTGTCCGCCCGCTTGGCGACGGACCCGAACACGAACGCTGCGGTGATTTTGGGGGCAAGGTTCGCGAGCGCACGCCGGATCGGCTCGGCCAGGCCGAACGTCTTTTTCGCGATGCTGCAAAGCTCAATGAAGAGCGGAGAGTCCGGATTGGCCTGATAGTGTTTCTGCGTCCCCAGGCGGCTGACGATAACCATTCCGCTTTGTTCGAGGCGCGCGAGTTCCCGCTGAACGGCGCCGGACCCGGAGCGGGTCATGTCGATCAGTTCGGTTGCGTAGAAACTGCGATCCGGCTGGCCGAACAGCAATCCGAGTACGCGCTGTTGAGTGGTCGAGAACAGCGCGTCGGCCATGCTGGTTGCCCGGCGCGGGCGGGGTGCAGGGATGTTCGTGCCCATATTGGGCATGAGCATACCCAAAATGGGCATGTTACGCAACCGGGCTCGGCGGCTACTTCTTTCGCGGCGGCGGCAGATCGGTGCACACGCCCTCGAACGCCTCGGCGGCGAGCCCCACCGATTCGGTGAGCGTCGGATGCGGATGGATCGTGCGGCCGATGTCGACGGCATCCGCGCCCATCTCGATCGCGAGCACGACTTCGCCGATAAGGTCGCCCGCGTGCGTGCCTACGATGCCGCCGCCGACGATCCGATGCGTTGCCGCGTCGAACAACAGCTTCGTGTGGCCCTCGTCGCGGCCGTTGGCGATCGCGCGGCCCGATGCGGCCCACGGGAACAATCCCTTCTCGACCTTGATGCCCTTCGCCTTCGCGTCATCCTCGGTCAGGCCGGCCCACGCGATCTCGGGATCGGTGTAGGCGACCGACGGGATGACGCGTGCGTCGAAGTAACTCTTCTCTCCCGCCGCGGCTTCGGCGGCGACATGGCCTTCATGCGTCGCCTTGTGCGCGAGCATCGGCTGGCCGACGATATCGCCGATCGCGAAGATGTGCGGCACGTTGGTGCGCATCTGTTTGTCGACGGGAATGAAGCCGCGGTCGGTGACCGCGACGCCGGCCTTGTCGGCGGCGATCTTCTTTCCGTTCGGCGCGCGACCGACGCTCATGAGCGCGGCGTCATACGGCTGCGGATCCTTGGGTGCGTTCGGACCTTCGAAGGTCACCCACAATGCGTCGGGCTTTGCCTCGACGGCCGTGGTCTTTGTCGACAGCATGATCCGGTCGAAACGGGGCTTGTTCACCTTCTCCCAGACGCGCACGAGATCGCGGTCGGCGCCGGGCATCAATCCGTCGAGCATCTCGACGACGTCAAGTCGCGAGCCCAACGTCGAGTAGACGGTGCCCATCTCGAGCCCGATGATGCCGCCGCCGATGACGAGCATCCGTTTCGGTACCGAGGCGAGCTCCAGTGCGCTCGTCGAGTCGAGCACGCGTGGATCCTCGGGGATGAATGGCAGGCGCACGACCTGCGAGCCCGCCGCGATGATCGCCTGCGCGAACTTCACGACTTTCTTCGCGCCGGTCTTCGCTTGCGCGGGGCCTTCGGTCAGCTCGACCTCGAGGTGATGTGGATCGAGGAATTGCCCGACGCCGCGGACGACTTCGACCTTGCGCGATTTCGCCATGCCGGCTATGCCACCGGTCAGCTTGCCGACGACCTTGTCCTTCCATGCGCGGAGCTTGTCGAGGTCGACCTGCGGAGTTCCGAACGCGATGCCATGCTCGGCAAGCGTCTTCGCCTCGTCCATGACGCCGGCGATGTGCAGCAGCGCCTTCGAGGGAATGCAGCCGACGTTGAGGCACACGCCGCCCAGCGTCAGGTAGCGCTCGACCAGCACTGTTTTCAAGCCCAGGTCCGCGGCGCGGAACGCGGCGCTGTAGCCGCCGGGGCCGGACCCGAGCACGAGCATTTCGCATTCGACGTCGGCCTTGCCGGTGTAGGTCGCGGCGCCGGGAATCGGGACGGCGGCCGCAGGCGCGGGTGTAGGCCTCGGCGCCGCGGGAGGCGCAGAAGGTATCGCAGCGGAAGCGGGCGCCGTCATCGCCGCGCCTGCCGCCGCCATTCCGAGCACCAGGATCAGCGAACCCTCGCTGACCTTGTCGCCGAGCTTCACCTTCACTTCCATCACCGTGCCCGCCGCGGGCGCCGGGACGTCCATCGTCGCCTTGTCGGATTCGAGCGAGATGAGCGAGTCCTCGGCGGCGACGACGTCGCCCGCCTTGACGAAGACCTCGATGACCGGAATGTCCTTGAAATCCCCGATGTCGGGGACCTTGACGTCCACGTTGCTCATAGCATCACCCGCCGCATGTCGGTGAGTAGGCCGGCAAGGTAAGCCGTGAAGCGCGCCGCCGCGGCGCCGTCGATCACGCGATGGTCGTAGGAGAAGGACAGCGGCACCATGAGCCGCGGCGCGAAGGACTTGCCGTCCCACACCGGTTTCGTCTGCGACTTCGACACGCCGAGGATCGCGACTTCCGGCGCGTTGATGATCGGGGTGAACGCGGTGCCGCCGATGCCACCCAGCGAGCTGATCGAAAAGCATCCGCCCTGCATGTCGGTCGGCCCGAGCTTGCCCTCGCGCGCCTTCGCCGAGAGCTCGCCCATTTCCTTCGCGATCTGCAGCACGCCTTTCTGGTCGGCGTTCTTGATGACCGGCACGACGAGTCCGTTGGGCGTGTCGGCGGCAAAGCCGATGTGGTAGTACTGCTTGACGATGAGGTTGTCGCCATCCAGCGAGGCGTTCACCGTGGGAAACTTCTTCAGCGCCGCGACGCTCGCCCGGATCAGGAACGCGAGCATCGTCAGCTTGATGCCGGCCTTCTCGTTCTCCTTGTTGAGCGCGACGCGGAAGGCCTCGAGATCGGTGATGTCGGCTTCGTCGAACTGCGTGACGTGCGGGATCATCACCCAGTTGCGCGC
>JBDTLY010000031.1:0-15047 GCA_039934535.1 Casimicrobiaceae bacterium
CGACCACAAGGGACCGAGTCCGCAAGGCTGGGGCTATTGTGTGTTCGGCAAGGTCGTCAAGGGCCAGGACGTGGTCGACAAGATCAAGGGAGTCGCCACCGGAAACAGCGGCTTCCATCAGAACGTTCCGACTACGGATGTGGTGATTACACGCGCCGAGGAAGTGGCCGCATAGAACGGTTCAAGTGCGGCCCACGCTATTTCTTTCCGATCTGCACCTGTCGCCCGAGCGGCCGGCACTGGTGGCCGCCTTTCATGCGTTCTGCGCAGGCCCGGCACGCGAGTCCGCCGGGGTCTACATCCTGGGCGACCTGTTCGACGACTGGATCGGCGACGACCAGTTGCGCGAGCCGCTGCCGGCCGAGATCGGCGGCGCGCTGAAATCGGTCACGGCCGCCGGCGTCGCGGTCGGCATCGTCACGGGCAATCGCGACTTCCTGCTTGGCGAGGGCTTCGCGCACGCCACCGGCGCCACGATGCTGTCCGCGCCGCTCGTGATCAACATCGCCGGGACGCCGACGGTGCTGCTCCACGGCGACGAGCTCTGCACCGCCGACGTCGGCTATCAGCGTCTGCGCCGGTACACCTACGATCCGAATTGGCAGAGGCGCTATCTTGCGCTCCCGTATTCCGTGCGGCGCGGCATCGCCAACTGGCTGCATCGCCGCAGCCGAAGCGCGATGTCCGGAAAGCCCGAGACGATCATGGACGTCGAGCCGCGCGCTGTCGAATCCGCGTTTCGCGCGGCGGAGGTCGTCCGGATGATCCATGGCCACACGCACCGCCCCGCGCGGCACCACCTCGTCGTCGACGGCCGCGATTGCGAGCGGTTCGTGCTGGCCGACTGGTATGACCGCGGCAGCTATCTCGAATTCGACGCCGAAGGGGGCCGCACGCGCGACATGGCGGCGGTCCCGACGTAGCGCCCGCGACTCATGAGCGCGCCCTTCACACCCGATTGGTGGTCGGCACTTGCGGCGATCGTGCTGATCGACCTCGTGCTCGCCGGCGACAATGCGATCGTCATCGGACTCGCCGCGCGCAACGTGCCGCGCGAGCTGCAGCGGCGCGTGATTCTCTGGGGCACGGCCGGCGCCATCGGCGTGCGCTTTGCGCTCACGGGGGTTGTCGTCTGGCTGCTGAAGATCCCCGGATTTCTCGTCGTCGGCGGCCTCGCGCTGATCTGGATCGGCTGGAAGCTGACCCAGGGCGGCGGCGGCGAGCACGAGGTCAAATCGGCGACATCGGTGCGCGACGCGATTCGGACCATCATCGTCGCGGACGCGGTGATGGGCGTGGACAACGTGCTCGCCATCGGCGGCGCGGCGCAGGGAAGTCTGCTTCTTGTCATTCTCGGACTCGCGATTTCCGTTCCCATCGTCGTATGGGGGTCCACGCTCGTCGTCAAATGGGTCGAGCGCTACCCGGGGATCCTGTGGGGTGGCGCCGCGGTGCTCGGCTGGACCGCCGCGAAGATGATCGCGAGCGAGCCGCTGCTGGCACCATGGTTCGCCGCCTGGCCGATCGCGCGAACCGCGCTCTATGCGCTGGCTGTCGGCGCACTCGTCGCATTCCCTCTCTGGCGCTCGCTGTCGCAACAACAGCGCGCGCAAGTCGCGGTGCTCGTCCTGCTCGTCGTTTGGCTCACGCTCTTCGGCTGGATCGAGCGGCAGATGGACGCGCGCCTTGACGTCTTCGAACAGTGGCGCTGGGACGACGAGCTGATCGACCTCGTGCGCTGGGTCGGCTGGATCCCCTTCGCCATCTGGATCGGCCGGCGCTTCAAGTATTGAGCGCCCGCGCATCGACCATGCATCCGGTCCTGCAGCAGCTCATCGACACCAAGCTCGCGCACACGGTTGCGCCGCAATGGGAGTTGCCGATCGGAGAGGTACGCAAGGGATTCCGGGCGCTCTGGACGCCGGCGATGACCGGCGCGCCACTGCTCGTGGATCGCGTCGACGACATCTCGATTCCCGCCGGCGATGCGGGCATTCCCGCGCGCGTCTACGCCCCCGATCGAGGACAGGCGTATCCGGTTCTCGTGTACTTGCATGGCGGCGGCTACGTGAAAGGCGGCCTCGACGAATGCGACGTGTTCTGCCGCAATTTGTCACGGCTCGCGCGGCACCTGGTGGTTTCCGTCGACTATCGCCTGGCGCCCGAGCATCCGTTTCCGGCTGCCCTGGAGGACGCGATCGCCGCCACTGCCTGGACATGCACGCACGCGGCCGATCTTGGCGCCGCGCCGGGACCTGTCGTGGTCTGCGGCGAGAGCGCGGGCGGCAACCTTGCTGCCGTCACGTGCGTGCGCGCGCGGTCGGATCCGAGGATCGCCATCCGCTATCAGGTGCTGCTGCAGCCCGTCATCGACTTTGCCCTCACGTTCGCGTCCATCGCAATGAAGCCCACCGAGTGCCTCGTCCCGCGCGACGACCTCGCGTGGTACTACCGGACCTATGCCGGCGAGCTCCGCGACATGAAGGATCCGCGGGTCTCGCCACTGTACGCGACCGATTTGTCGGGGTTGCCGCCCGCGCTCATCATCGCCGCCGAATTCGATACGCTGCGCGATGAAGCCGAGGCCTATGCAAAACGGCTGCAGGCCGCAAACGTGCCCACCCATTACTCCTGCTACCCCGGAATGGTTCACGGATTTCTGCAGATGGGCGGACTTGTCCCGGACGCACGAACTGCAATGGAGGAAATCGCTCGCGCGGTGAATTGACCGGTCAGGCGTCGCGGCCTGCACTGTCGGAAGCCGGTACCCTCCGAACTTCTCCTCCCGCAAGGCGGACGGCGGGTTTTCCCGCAGCCACGCGCGCGCGTCGTCGCGAAAGGCGCGCTCGTCGGCCGAGTAGTGGAGATCCGCCGGGCTTGCTCCGTTAGCCGCCTTCCAGCGCCTGCACGAAATCGGCGATCACGTCGTCGCGATCCTCGATGCCGCACGACACGCGGATCAGCGAATCGGCAATGCCCATTTCGGCGCGCCGCTCGGCGCCCATTTCCCAGAAGATCGTCTGGGCGACGGGAATCGCGAGCGTCCGATTGTCGCCGAGGTTCGACGACAGCACGACGATCGTCAGACGGTTCAGGAATTCGAAGCAGTCGATGCCATCGGCGAGCTCGAACGAAAGCAGGCCGCCGAAGCCGCCGAAGAGCTCCTTCGAGAGCGCGTGCTGCGCATGTTGCGCGAGGCCGGGGTAATAGACGGCGCGCACTTTCGGATGCGCGGCGAGCGCTTCGGCGAGCGCCTGCGCGTTGGAGCACGTGCGCTCCATCCGCAGCGCCAGCGTTTCCGCGCCCACCGAAATGTGATGTGCCTGCTCGGCCGAGAGCGTGCCACCCCAGTCGCGCAAGCCCTTCTTGCGCAGCTGCTGGATCCCCCACAGCGCCGGCTTCTGCCCTTTGTAGCTTTCGGCGATGTTCGGATAGCGCGGCCAGTCGAATAGCCCGGTATCGGTGACGCTGCCGCCGAGCGCGTTGCCGTGACCGCCGATGTACTTGGTCAGCGCGTTGACCACGAGGCCCGCGCCGACCGCCTTCGGCCGGAACAATGCCGGCGAAGTCATGGTGTTGTCGACGACGAAGAGGATCCCGCGCGCCGCGCACAGCGCGCCGATTTTCGCGAGATCGGCGACCTGCGTGCGCGGATTGGCGATGGTTTCGACGAAGACGAGTCGCGTGGCCGGCGTCAGCGCGCGTTCGACAGCCGCCGCGTCGGTGGCGTCGACGTAATCGATATTCGCGCCGTGCGAGGCGAGCGTGCCGAGCATGCTCACCGTATTGCCGAACAGGAACTGGCTGGCGACGACGTGGTCGCCCTCGCGCGTCAATGCGATCAGGATCGCGCCGATGGCAGCCATGCCCGTGGAGAAACAGACGGTCGCGACACCCTCCTCCATCGCCGTCACTTTCACTTCGAGCGCCGCGGCGGTCGGATTGCCCTGGCGGCCGTAGGCGTAGCCTTGCGCGCGCCCCTGGAATACTGCGGCAAGCTCTCGCGCGTCGCGATAGCCGTAGGCGACGGACACGTGCAGCGGCTTGTGCAGCGCGCCGTGCTCGATGCCGGCGTCGCGGTCCGAGTGCAGAATCGCGGTGGTGAAACCGCGGTGTTTCGGTATCTTGCTCATGTCGGCCCCGGAAACGAAAAGCCCGTTCAACCTCCGCTGAACGGGCTTTTTGGCGCCGGCCGAAAATTCCTGGGCATCGGCGCCTCGGGCCTCGCTTTAGCGGAATTTATTACGCGCCCGCAAGCTGTGGCTCAAATCGGCGCGAACCTGATTATCGTCGCCGGGCCGGCGTTGGTCAATGCCCGTCCGGAATCAGCGCGCGAGCATGGCTTTCAGGTTCGCGAGACGCGCGCTGCCATCGGCCTTTTCGCGCGCCGCCTCGTCCGCCGACACCGGCTCGCCGGCCCAGCGCAGGTCGTCCTGCGCGAGCTCCGCCAGGAAGCGCGACGGCTGGCAATCGACGGGGGCACCCGCGCGCTTGCGCCGGCGGCAGAACGACAAGTGAAGGCTCCGCTGCGCGCGCGTGATGCCGACGTACATCAGCCGGCGCTCCTCCTCGACGTTGCCGTTCGCGATCGACTCCCGATGCGGCAGCAGACCTTCCTCGAGCCCGACCAGGAACACGTGCGGGAACTCGAGCCCCTTCGCCGCATGCAGCGTCGACAACCGGACGGCATCCGGCTCGCGGCCATCCTGCCCTTCCAGCATGGTGATGAGGGCGATCATCTGCGTCAACTCGAGCAGGTTCTTGCCGTCCTGCTCGCCCTTCCTCGTCAGCCAGTCCAGAAAATCGCGCACGCTCTGCCAGCGCGCCTCGGCTTGCTTGCGATCGCACGTGGAGACGAGGAAATCCTCGTAGCCGATCGCGGCGACCAGCTCGTCAAGGAGGCGCCCCGCGGGCTCGCGCTCCGCGCGGTAGCGCATATTGTTGATCAGCGTGCTGAACGCATCGAGCACTTCGCGCTGGCGCGCGGGGATCGCGGCAGCAGTGTCGTCGGCGAACACCGCACCGAAGAGGCTGGTGCGATGCGCGGCGGCGGCCGTCCCCAGCCGTTCCAGCGTCGTGGCGCCGATGCCGCGCTTCGGCGTGGTCACCGCGCGGATGAATGCCGGGTCGTCGTCGTCGTTCGCGATGAGCCGAAGGTAGGACACCAGGTCCTTGATTTCCGTGCGCTCGAAATACGATTGGCCGCCGGAGATTTCATACGGCGCGTTCTGCGCGCGCAGCTGCTGTTCGAAGACCTTCGCCTGGTGGTTGCCGCGGTAGAGGATCGCGTAGTCGGAAAATTTGCCGCGGTGCTCGAATCGATGCGCGAGGAGCCGTCGCACGACGCCCTCGGCTTCGGTGTCGTCGTCCGCGGCCGGCGTCACGCGGATCGCGTCGCCGTGGCCATGCTCGCTCCAGAGCTTCTTTTCGTACAGCTTCGGGTTGTTGGCGATGAGGGCGTTGGCCGAGCGCAGGATGCGGACGGTCGAGCGGTAGTTCTGCTCGAGCTTGATCACCTTCAACCCCGGATAGTCCTGCGGCAGCTGCGCGAGGTTGTCGACCGAGGCGCCGCGCCAGCCGTAGATCGCCTGGTCGTCGTCGCCGACGGCGGTGAACGATGCGCGCTCGCCCGTGAGGAGCCGGAGCAAACGGTACTGCGCCGGATTCGTGTCCTGGTATTCGTCGATCAGCAAGTGGCCGCAGCGCTCGCGCCATTTCGCGGCGACGGCCGCGTTGGACGAAAGCAGCGCGATGGGCAGTGCGATCAGGTCGTCGAAATCGACCGCCTGGTAGGCGCGCAGCGTATCGTCGTAGCGCTTGAACACCAGCGCGGCGGCGGTTTCGTCGTCGTTCTTCGCCGCCTTGCCCGCGGCCGCGGGCGCGACCATTGCGTTTTTCCAACGGCTGATCGCCCATTGCGCGGCCCGCGCACGGGCACGGTCGGTGGTACCGATCAGCTCGGCGACGATCGGCTCGATGTCGTCGGGATCGAGGATCGAAAACCCCGGATTGAGCCCCACCGCTTTTGCGTCGGCGCGCAGCATCTTCGCCCCGAGCGCATGGAACGTCGAGATCGCGAGGTCGGCCGCGACCTCGCGGCGGCCCTGCGCCGACAGCAGCGCGCCCACACGTTCGCGCATCTCGCGCGCGGCCCGGTTCGTGAACGTGATGGCCGCGATGCGCTTCGGGTCGAATCCGGTCTCGATCAAGTGACCGATCTTGGCGGCGATCACGCGCGTCTTGCCGCTGCCCGCGCCGGCCAGCACCAGCAGCGGACCGTCGAGATAGCGCACGGCTTCGCGCTGCGCCGGATTCAGCGTCAATGACATCGAGGGAAGAGAGTGGGAACGACGCGCGGATGCTAAGATTCGACGACGATTCTAACATCGGCGTCGCACCGGCGTCCGCGAATTTCCCATGAGTCTCTACGCGATCGGCGACATCCAGGGCTGCCACGCCGAGTTCTGCCATCTGCTCGACCTGATCGGCTTCTCGCCGCGCGAGGACCGGCTGTGGATCGTCGGCGATATCGTCAACCGCGGACCCGATTCGCTCGCCGCATTGCGCGAAGTGAAGGCGCTGGGCGATGCCGCGGTGAGCGTCCTCGGCAACCACGATTTCCACCTGCTCACCGTCGCCGCCGGCCACACGAAGGCGCATCGGCAGGACACGCTCGGGCCGATCCTCGCAGCGCCCGACCGCGACGAGCTCCTCGCCTGGCTGCAGCGGCGCCCGCTCGTCGTCGTCGAAGGCGACCGGCTGCTCGTGCACGCGGGCCTGCTGCCGCAGTGGACGCCGGCGACCGCGCTCATGCTCTCCCGCGAAGTCGAGGCAATGCTCGCAGGCAAACAATCCGACGCGTTCCTCGCCGCGCTCTACGGCGACGAACCCCGTACGTGGCGCGACGACCTTGAAGGGTTCGACCGGCTGCGCGTCGCCGTGAATGCGTTCGCCCGACTTCGCTTCTGCACCGCCGACGGCACAATGGATCTCAGCGAAAAGCGCGGACCCGAGTCGGCGCCCGACGGCTTCCGGCCGTGGTTCGAGCACGACGCGCGTGCGTCGGCCGGCGTCACCGTCGTCTGCGGCCACTGGTCCACGCTCGAATTGAAGCTCCTTCCGAACGTGCTGATGCTCGACTCGGGCTGCCTGTGGGGCGGAACGTTGACGGCGGTCAGGCTGGACGATCGCCGCGTGTATCAGGTGCCGAGCCGCTCGCCGTTGCGGCCAAAACCGTTCGGATAGCCTCCTCGGCCGCACGCGCGAGCTCGCGCCGATGCCGCGCACGCGCCGGCAGCGTGGCGACGAGGTGCAGTTCCGCGACGAGGCGCCGCTCGCCGGTCACGTTCCAGAACGAGGTCATGAAGCTCGTGTCGCCCGCGTAGGCCGGCGCGGCGGTTTGCGCGCCCTCGATGTCGCGATAACGGATCGCGATCGGTTGCACATGGCCCTCGGCATCGACGATCGGCTGCAGCAGCGACCCCTTGAACGGCAACAGCGTCGTGCCCTCGGTCGCGGTGCCTTCGGGAAAGATCGCGACGACGTCGCCGCGCCGCAGCGCCGCCGCGGTGTCGCGGTTGACGGAACCCGTGTGCCGCCGCCGCGCGCGTTCGACGAATACCGTGCCGACGCTGTGCGAAAGCCAGCCGACGACAGGCCAGCGTCGCAGCTCGGCCTTCGCGACGAAGCGCGCGGGCTGCAAAGTGTTCAACACGAAGATGTCGAGCCACGAGATGTGGTTGGCGACGATCAGCAGGTTGCCGGGCAGCCCACCTTCCGGGACGCCATGGAAGCGCGTCTCGACCCGCAGCATCCGGAGCATCCTGACCGACCACCGGCGGATGAGCTCGCGCCGCCGCGGCGGCTCGACCCACGGGAACACGATGAGCGACGTGGCAACACCTTCGACGACATGCAGGGTGAGGCGCGCCGAGCGCAACACGCGCACAGGGAACGCCGTCGATTTAATGGTAGACGCGGGACGCGTCATTCACCAGAGGTATTCGCCGAATTTCTCATGGAATAGCGCTCCCATCGCGTCGCGGCTTACCGCGTGATTCTGACCGCCGCGGCTCGCGATTTTCTGCGTCCCCAGCAAGCCTGCGAGACGCCCGGTCTTCTCCCACGCGAAGCCGTGCGCGATGCCGTAGAGCAGGCCCGCACGATAGGCATCGCCGCAGCCGGTCGGGTCGACCAGCGCCGTGGCCGGGACGGCGGGAATCGAAAGCGCGCGGCCGCCCGTGTGGATACGCGAGCCCTCGCCGCCCAGCGTCTCGATGCCGGCGTCGACGCGCCGCGCAAGCACGTCGAGCGGCAGCCCCGTGCGCTCCGCGAGCAGCCGACCCTCGTAATCGTTGACGGCGAGATACGTCGCCGCGTCGATCATCTCGAGGAGCTCGGGTCCCGAGAACAGCGGCAGTCCCTGGCCGGGATCGAAGATGAATGGAATCTTCGCGTTGGCAAACTGCTCGACGTGCGAGCGCATGCCGTCGCGGCCGTCCGGCGCGACGATGCCGAGCGCGATCCGCTCGACGTCGCCGACGCGGTTCTCGTGCGACGAGTTCATCGCCCCGGGATGGAATGCCGTGATCTGGTTGTCGTCGAGATCGGTGATGATGAAGGCCTGCGCCGTGAACGTTCCCGCCACCGTGCGCACGCCGTCCTGCGCGATGCCGAGCTTGTCCATTCGCTCGCGGTAGGGCACCCCGTCGTCACCAAGCGTGGCCATGACGACGGGCGCGCCGCCCAGCCCCTGCAGGTTGTAGGCGATGTTGCCGGCGCAGCCGCCCCATTCGCGGCGCATCTCGCCGATCTGGAATGATACGGACAGCAGGTGCAGCTGCTCGGGCAGGATGTGGCGCGCGAAACGATCCCGAAACACCATGATCGTGTCGTAGGCGAGCGAACCGCAGATCAACGTGCGCGGGCTGTCCATGAGGGCGCCTGGGTATTCCCGAAGGATGAAAACGCGCGCAAGTTTAACCCGGCGGCGAAACCGCCGTCGTGCCGCCGCGCGCGGGTCTACTGGTTTTCGCGGCCGATCTCGCGGACGACATACTGCTGCCGCCGCGAGACGGGGAGCGTCTCGGTGACCCCGTTCAGCACGACTTCCCAGTGCGCGTCGCCCTCGTCGCCCACGCAGCGCTCGAACCCGCGGATCGCGTCCTTCGCAACGAGGCAGTTGCGGTGCACGCGGATGAAGCGGGCGCCGAATTCCTCCTCCAGCCGGGTGAGCGACTCCTCCAGCAGGAATTCGCGCTGCGCCGTGCGGATCGTGATGTACTTGAGCTCGGCCTTCAGGTAGACGATCTCGTCGATCGGCACCAGCACCACGCGCGAGCGCTCGGTCACCGAAAGGAACCGCCGCGCGGAGGCCGGCAGCTCGTCGAGCTTCGCCGCGGAGAGGGGCTTCAACCGCGGGACCTTCTGCAGCGCGGACAAGAGCCGCTGCATCCGCACCGGCTTCATCAGGTAGTCGACCGCATGGACGTCGAAGGCCTGCAGCGCGTGCTCGTGGAAGGCCGTCGTGAAGATGACGACCGGCGGCGGCTGGAACTTCAGGAGGTGGCGCGCAAGCTCGAGGCCGTCCATCTCGGGCATGTGGATGTCGGTCAGCACGAGGTCCGCGGTCACCGCGTGGAGAATTTCCATCGCCTCGCGGCCATTCGCCGCTTCGCCGACGATCGCGAGCGGCAACGCGCCCGCGCGATCGTCGAGCAGCTCGCGCAGCCGCCGCCGCGCCGGCGCCTCGTCGTCGACGATCAGCACGCGCAGCGGCGTCTCAACCACGGGACACCCTTCGGCTCGCCGCTGCGAAGTCCATCGGCGCGTCGCCCGCATCTTCCTGCGTCCTCTGCGCGCCGTCGCCGGCGGCCCGCTGCGGCGCGGGCTTGTCGGCGGCCACCGAATTCGACGGACGATAGGGCATCCGCAGATGGACCTCGTAGGCGTTGCCGACGACCTTCGACTCGAGCGAGCCTTCGGCGTCGAAATGCAGCGCAAGCCTTTCGCGCACGTTCGCGATCGCCATCTTGTTCCCGCCGTGATGACGGCCGCCATCGGCCTGGTAGGGGTTGCGCAGGATCGCGTGCACGTCCCCGCTCTTGAAGAAGATGTTGATCGACACGACGCCCGGGGTGCTCGACGGCTCGATGCCGTGGTAGACGGCGTTCTCGAGCAGCGGCTGGAGCACCAGCGGCGGCACCAGCGCGTCGCCCGGCATGCTGTTCAGGTGCCACTCGACCTGCAGGCGCTCGCCGAGCCGCAGCTTCTCGAGCGCGAGGTATTGCCGGCAAAGCTCCACCTCGTCGGCGAGCGGCGTCAGGTCGCGGTTGTCGCGCATCAGCACTCGGAAGAGGTCGGCCATGTCCTCGAGCGCGGTCTCGGCCTGGCGGGGATCGCTGCGCACGAGCGAAAGCACGGCGGTGATGCTGTTGAACAGGAAATGCGGGCGGATCCGCGCCTGCAGCGCCTGCAGGCGCGCCTCGGCGACCGCTGGCGACAGCGCCTTGGCGCGAAGCCGGAAGTAGTAGAGGAGCGCACCGCACAGGAGGAGCCCCAGGAACAGGTCGCGCAGCAGGTCGCCGCCCTTGACGATGTGGGTGGCGTCGATCAGCACGTTGACGGCAAGACCGCAAGCGACCGTCATGGCGGCGACGATCCAGGCGCCCGTCGCGTACGGCTGCCGCGCGAGCCAGGGCGAGCACGCATAGAGAAGCGTCAGCTGGAGCATGAGCTGGGGCTCCAGCACGGAAATGTTGTCGAGCATCTCCGCGGACCAGAGTTCCGGGCGCGGCGCCTGGATGATCGCAGCGACCACGGCGGCCCCGTTGACGGCGACGAGGATGCGCAGCACGGTGCCCAGATTGCGGAAATCCGGGAGCGAGGGGTGGTCCGCGTTTTGTCTTATAATCGGCCGCATATACGGAAGCCGGATGCAAGCTTCGTGCCGGCAGCACAGGACGGCCACTCCTCGAGTTCGGCCCCCATTCGGCCCATTGTCGGCATGCGCGGCGGGCGAGGCAAGAAACATCGGGCTTCCGCGGCCCCTGCGGGTGGCGGCCGTGTCCTTTCGTTCCCTAGGAAACCCGCGAGAGCCATGGTCACGAAGAAGCCTCCGCATGACCCCGCCGCCGGCGGCTGGTCGGGCCGCTTCGGCGAGCCCGTTGCCGAACGCGTCAAGCGGTTCACCGCGTCCGTCGACGTCGACCGTCGTCTTGCCGATGTCGATATCCAGGCGTCGCTGGCGCATGCCCGCATGCTCGCCGCGGTCGGCGTGCTCGCTGCCGCCGACCTCGCGGCGATCGAGCGCGGCATGGAGACGATCAAAGGCGAGATCCAGCGCGGCGAATTCCCGTGGTCGCGCGACCTCGAGGACGTCCACCTCAACATCGAGCACCGCCTGACGGCGCTCGCCGGAGACGCCGGCAAGCGGCTGCACACGGCGCGCTCCCGCAACGACCAGGTCGCGACCGACCTGCGGCTCTGGCTGCGCGGGGCCATCGACGGCCTTTCCGGCGATCTCGCGCGCCTGCGCGGCGCGCTGCAGGACCTCGCGGAGCGCCACGCCGACACGATCATGCCGGGATTCACGCACTTGCAAGTCGCGCAGCCCGTCACTTTCGGCCACCATGTGCTGGCCTACGACGCGATGCTGAGCCGCGACATGGAGCGCCTCGACGACTGCCGCCGGCGCGTCAATCGCCTGCCGCTGGGCGCCGCGGCGCTCGCCGGCACGAGCTATCCGATCGACCGTGAGCGGGTCGCCCGGGAACTCGGCTTCGAGGGCCTGTGCGAAAATTCGCTCGACGCGGTGGCCGACCGGGATTTCGCGATCGAATTCGCTGCCGCGGCGACGCTCGTCATGCTGCACCTGTCGCGCTTCGCCGAGGAGCTGATCCTCTGGATGAGCCCGCGCTTCGGCTTCGTGCGGCTCGCCGACCGCTTCTGCACCGGCAGCTCGATCATGCCGCAGAAAAAGAACCCGGATGTTCCCGAGCTCGTGCGCGGGAAAACGGGACGCGTCGTCGGCGGCCTCATGGGGCTCGTCACGCTGATGAAAGGCCAGCCGCTTGCGTACAACAAGGACAACCAGGAAGACAAGGAGCCGCTGTTCGACATCGTCGACACGCTCGCCGATTCGCTCGCGATCATGGCGGACCTCGTCGCGACCGGCATCGACGTCGACCGCGAGCAGATGCGTGCCGCCGCGCGCGAAGGCTTCGCGACCGCCACCGACCTCGCGGATTATCTCGTGCGCAACGGCATGCCGTTCCGTGACGCGCACGAGGCGGTCGCGCGCGCCGTGCGCCATGCGGAAGCGAAGGGCATGGACCTCGCCGACCTGCCGCTCGCGGAACTGCGCTCGTTTGCCGCGTCGATCGACGACGACGTCTTCGGCGTGCTGACGCTCGAAGGCTCCGTCGCGAGCCGCGATCATGCAGGCGGCACCGCGCCGAACCAGGTGCGAGCGGCCATCGCCGCCGCGCGCGCGGCGCTTCACGCACGGGACAAACGATGACGACCGAATCTCGAAACGTGGCCTTCCTGGGGCTGGGCGTGATGGGCTATCCGATGGCCGGCCATCTCGCGGCGGCCGGGCATCGTGTCACCGTGTACAACCGGACGCCGGCGAAGGCCGCGAAATGGGTTGCGCAGCATGGAGGCTCCGCTGCCGCCACGCCCGCCCAAGCCGTCGCTGGCGCCGAGCTCGTGATGATGTGCGTCGGCAACGACGACGACGTGCGCGCGGTGGCGCTGGGTGCCGATGGCGCGTTGACGGCCATGCGCGAGGGCACCGTGCTCGTCGACCATACCACCGCGTCCGCGCAGGTCGCGCGGGAGGTCCACGCCGCCGCGGCGGCGAAAGGCGTCGGCTTCCTCGACGCCCCTGTTTCAGGCGGGCAAGCCGGCGCCGAGAACGGCAAGCTCACGATCATGTGCGGCGGCAATGCGCCGGACTTCGCGCGCGCCGGTCCGATCCTTAACGGCTACGCGCGCGCAGTGACGCTGCTTGGCGGGCCCGGCAGCGGGCAGCTCACCAAGATGGTCAACCAGATCTGCATCGCGGGCATGGTGCAGGCGCTGGCCGAAGGCATCCGCTTTGCGGAGAAGGCCGGGCTCGACGCGCTCGCGGTGATCGACGTCATCGGCAAAGGCGCGGCGCAGTCCTGGCAGATGGACAACCGCGGCAAGACCATGGTCGCCGACCAGTTCGATTTCGGTTTCGCGGTCGACTGGATGCGCAAGGACCTTGGCATCTGCCTCGCGGAGGCCCGCGCCAACGGCGCGCAACTGCCAGTCACGGCGCTCGTGGACCAGTTCTACGCGCGGCTGCAGGCCGAAGGCGGCGGGCGCCGCGACACTTCGAGCTTGATTCGACTACTTCGGGAACCACGATGAACGATTCGATTCG
Source organism: Casimicrobiaceae bacterium (assembly GCA_039934535.1). Classification (GTDB taxonomy): domain Bacteria; phylum Pseudomonadota; class Gammaproteobacteria; order Burkholderiales; family Casimicrobiaceae; genus CAIWHR01. Next base: position 13,415 of record JBDTLY010000031.1, read on the forward strand.
CGCCTTGCGCGGCGCGGCGGCCGCCGCGCTCCTCGTTTGCCTGTGCGCGCCGGCCGGCGCGACCGACATCACGCTGAAGAACGCCTGGATGCGCCCCGCGCGCGCGGGCCCTGCGCCGGCCTACGTCTATGTCGACATCACGACCGACGTCGCGTTGAAGCTCGTCGGCGCGTCGTCACCGCTCGCGAAATCCGTCGCCATCGTGCTCGTCGACAACAAACCCGACGGCACGTCCGCCGAGGCGACCGTCAAGGACTTCGAGCTTCCGGGCGGCAAGGAGACGCGCTTCGCCTACAACGGCAACCGCCTGGAGATGCGCGACGTCTTCGAGAACCTTGCGCCGGGCGCGAGCGTGCCGCTGAAGCTGGAATTCGTCGAGGTCAAGGGCAACGCACGGAACACGATCGAGATCGAAGTCCTCGTGCGTGGGGTGATCCTGCCGCCGCCTCCCGAGCCGGACGCAAAACCGAACTAGGGCCTGTTCGGCACGCGATCGCCTTCGACGATGTCGATCTCGTAGGTGATTTCAGCGGTCTTCGCGAGCATGATCGTCGCCGAGCAATACTTGTCCTTGGACAGCTTGACCGCGCGCTCGACGTGACGCGCTTCGAGCCCTCGCCCGGCCACCGCGAACTTGAGGTGGATCTTGGTGAACACGCGAGGATCGGTTTCGGCGCGCTCCCCCTCGGCCTCGACGACGCAGTCGGCGACCGGCTGCCGGGCTTTTTTCAGGATGTGGACGACGTCGAACGCGGAACAGGCGGCCGCCCCGATCAGCAGGAGCTCGACCGGCCGCACGCCGATATTGCGGCCGCCGTGCTCGGGCGCCCCGTCGATGACGATGGCGTGCCCGCTGCCGGATTCCCCGACGAAGCTGACGCCGTCAATCCATTTTATCTTTGTTTTCATGATGTTAACAATGCGCTGCCTCTATCGAGCCGAGATTGGGATTGTGCGGTGCGAAAGGCCCCGATTCAACCCGCCGATGCGAGGGTTGCCTTGACCGGAATGGCCAAAAACGATTATCATCCAAGACTTTGCTGAAAATGCCCGAAATGGGAAAAGACAGGGAAATCCGATGAAAACCTATTCCGCCAAGCCCCACGAAGTGGTGCGGGATTGGTTCGTGGTGGACGGCACGGACAAGGTGCTGGGCCGCCTCGCGAGCCAGATTGCGCTCCGCCTGCGCGGCAAGCACAAACCGATCTTCACGCCGCACGTCGACACGGGCGACTTCATCGTCGTGACCAACGTCGAGAAGATCCGCGTCACCGGCAACAAGGCCGAGGACAAGCTTTACCATCGCCACAGCGGCTATCCGGGCGGCATCCGGACGACCAACTTTTCCAAGATGCAGGCACGGTTCCCGGGCCGCGCGCTCGAGAAGGCGGTCAAGGGCATGCTGCCCAAGGGACCGCTCGGGTACAAGATGCTGAAGAAGCTCAAGTGCTACGCCGGCACCGCCCACCCGCATTCGGCCCAGCAACCCAAGACACTGGACATCTGACTCCCATGATCGGCAACTATTACTACGGCACCGGCCGCCGCAAGAGCGCCGTCGCCCGCGTGTTCCTCAAAAAGGGCACCGGCAACATCGTCGTCAACGAGAAGCCCGCCGACGTGTTCTTCTCGC
>JBDTLY010000032.1:0-14919 GCA_039934535.1 Casimicrobiaceae bacterium
CCAGGTGCTTCGAAAGTCGCCGATGTCCCTGATACGGCGAACGGCGTCGAATCTGGGGCGATCAACGGCGGAGCGATCGGCGGCGTGGCGGGGCTCGCCGTCAGCCTGGTGGGATTGGCGGTTCCAGCAATCGGTCCGATCCTCGCCGCGGGTCCCATTGCCGCGGCGCGGGTCGCGGTTCGCGCCGATGCGTCGCGCGTCGAGGAAGCCGAACGAATCCTCCGCGAGCACGACGCATTCGATATCGAAGATCGTGTCGACCAATGGCGCGACGAGGGCTGGGAGCGCTACAACCCGAATGCCGATCCATTCTCGTTTGAGGAAATCGAGCGTGACCGGACACGCTACCAGTTGCCCCGGGTTTCCGAGGACTTTGATCATCGGCGTTGACCTCGTTCCGGAAGCATGTGGGAGGGGTCCCACATCGCAATCGTTAGGACGCCGACTGCAGGGGCGAGAATACAAAGCTACAGTGAACTCGTCGTCAACGATTGGAGAGAAACCATGAACAACGTGCTCGCCGCAATTCCAATCCCGCCATTGTCCACCGGTTTTGTCGTCCCGACGGCCGCTGTCGAAATCCTGCTGGCCATATCCGTCGCCTTGCTGGTCATCGGATTACTGTTGCATTTCGCCGGGCGCAACAACACCACCTTGCCGAAGTCCGTCGAGCCCGATCTGCGCTGGTGGAAGAACCCCGAACCCAGCTGAGGACGACCATGACCACTCGTTATCTGCGCGTCGGAATGTGGTTCTTTGCGGTCACGTTCGCGGTCGGGGTGGCGCTTTCGATGACCGCGCCGCTACCCGGCATGCGCACGATCAGCCTGATCACGGCGACTGCCGCCGTGGCCGGCTTCGCGCTGCACCTCCATGCGTTGCGGAGATTCGACCCGCATGCACTGATGGTCTTCCGGTTTCGCGTGGCGCAGTTCGGCGAGTTCCTGCGCACGGCGGCGCATCGCATGCATTACGCCCTGGCGAGATTGCCGGCGGCGAAGTCCCAGGTGAGCAGGTTGTCGATCACCCCGTTGACGTAGTCGGCGCGCCGGTTCTGGTAATCAGTTTAATAGGCATGCTCCCAGACGTCGCGCCAGGCGCGTGGCCGGGGATCGAAGGGGCTCCTTGTACCACCGCGCATCGCGTTCTAGGACGTGACCGCTGCGTGCGCGCGCCCTTTCCGTGCCGCTCGCCGGCGTCGCCAACCATCGCCTGTTCTGTAGTCCAGCCCGACGTCTGGCAGAGCAGGCGTAAGGTAGGACAAAGCGGCCGGGCACCTTGCACGGGCGTGCAAATTCCGTCCGGCGTCCCGCGCGTTCAGTCGGCGGCGATAGCAACGCGTCGGCCGAGTCCCTGAACTCCGCTGCCGAGGTAGCGGATGAGACGGCCGATGTCGTCATTGCGAAACCCTCGCGGGCGGCAGGCGCCTCCGGTCTTCCCGCAGTGGCGAAGCAGCACCTCGCCGAACAGGCACCGGGCATAGCGAAAGGCCGCTTCCCGATCCTCCGCGAGTACGGAAGGCGCCGCTTCGCCGAGCGCGTGCAAAAACGCCTCATCGATTTGACCGAAGTAGCGCGTGTGCCAGGCCTCGCCATCGGGCGCCGAAGCGAGTCTCGCGACAACACAAAGATAGTTGCTCCAAGGGGCCTTTTCGCCCAGATCGGCGTCCGCGAACGGTTGCCACCAGGCGGCAAATATGTCGTCGACGCCAAAATTTCGATGGACGCGCATCCCGTTGAGGGCATTTCGCCAAAGCTCCGAGAGGCGTGCAGCGCGCCGCTCCACGGCTGCCTCGAACAGCATTTCCTTGCTGCTGAAATGATAGTTGACGAGCGCCACATGAACGCCCGCTTGGCTCGCGAGCATGCGATGCGATGGCGTCCGGAAGCCGTGGTCCGCGATCAGGCTCTCGGCGGCATCGAGCAGCGCGTCGCGAGTGACGGCGCCGCGCATGACGACGGGTTTATGCGCCAGTACTTCCATCGGATCGTCCCCGGTTGCGAAATTGATGAGGTCTCGCGTGCCGCATTGCCGTCTACCCACGCGGTTCGCCGTTGCCATTGACCGTGATCGTCGCACCCGGCGGCGCGCCCAACTGCGCGCGATGCTGCTGGCCGCGGAATTCGTACCAGACGTCCCAGTAGTCGGGCTGCGCCGAGTTTGAAACGGTCGTGCAGCGCTGCACGTCCTGACCGTAGGTCGACGTGCCTCCGCGCCCCACGTTCGCGCCGACGGCGGCACCGGCGACGGCGCCACCCGCGGTGGCGATGTCCTTGCCGCGGCCGCCGCCTACCTGATGACCCAGCACGCCGCCAATTATCGCGCCGATGACGGCGCCTGGAACGTTAGCGCTGCCGCGATCGTCGACGACCTGCTGCCGCTCGACCCAGCAGCGCTGCTCGGGCGGGCCCACCACGGCGCGCACGGACGTCACCGGCGCCTGAAAAAGCGCTTCGCTGGGCCGCTGCCGGTATTCGTAGAGGGGTGCCGCGAGCGGCGGCGGAGCGTCCGAACCGTAATAGGCGGTCCCGCGCACCGGCCGCACAGAAGATATGCGATTGTTCATGCCCATTGCTTCGAGCGAATCGTAGCTGCCGGCGCGCAGGACGACGCAGCGTCCTTCGAAATGGGCGTTTTCGCATACTTCCCATCGCCCGCGCTCCACCACGGCGGAGGACGCGCGATCATTGAAGCCGGTCCGGTCGAGATTCTCAACCGTCTGGTTCACCGCGAACACGCGGCCGCGAAAGCCATGGTTCTCGTAAAACGTGATTTGCTCCGTAGATTCGGGTGCGAAAAGGAGGGCGGCGGCGTTCGCCACATGCGGATCTCCTCGGGGGCTCGCCCTTCGCAGGCGATTGGATTCGATGGGAGTGAGCATAAGACGCTGGCCGCCCACGCCTTGTCGGACCCGTTTGGCGATTCGGCTAAGACGGTGACGATTGTCGTGTAGGACATTTCCTAACAGCGCGATGATGCGTCCATCGCCCCAGGGTCGATCGTCGCGCACTTCCGCTTGGCAGCGCGGATGCGCGAGGATAATCTGTAGGACCGGCGCCTCCCGTCCCCACTGAGATCGTGTAGGACAAGTCCGACGCCTGATTGGGCGGCGCGCCGATGAGGACCGCGGTCGATGTTGCCTACGATGACACCCATTCACCGACGCCACGAAAGGCGCACCATGTCCGACGACACTTCCCTCGCCGACAATATCGTCGCATTGCCGTTCATGACTCCAACCCGTGCGGCCTCGGCCCCGGCGCTGGGTCGATACGGCCACCTGCTGGGTGGTTCGGTTCCGATGCAGGAGGTGTACCGTCGCATCGGCAAAGTGGCGCCGACGATGGCAACGGTTCTCGTCACAGGAGAATCGGGCAGCGGCAAGGAGCTCGTCGCTCGTACGATTCACGATCGCAGCGATTGTGCAAACCTTCCATTCGTCGCCGTCAATTGTGGCGCCATTCCGGGCAACCTGATCGAGGCCGAACTGTTCGGGTACGAGAAAGGCTCGTTTACCGGCGCCGCGCGCACCCATCGGGGCTGCTTCGAACGCGCCGAGGGGGGCACGCTGTTTCTCGACGAAGTGACGGAAATGGCGACCGAGATGCAGGTGCGCCTGTTGCGGGTATTGGAGACCGGGCGGTACACGCGCGTCGGCGGTGAGCACGAGTTGCGCGCCAAGGTCCGGATCATCGCGGCCACCAATCGGGATCCTCGACAGGCGGTGCTGGAAGGTCAATTGCGTGAAGATCTCATGTATCGGCTCGCGGTATTCCCCATCGGCCTGCCTTCGTTGCGGGAACGCGAAGGTGACGCGGAGCTCCTGGCCGAGCATTTCCTGCAGGCGTTGAACGAATTGGACGCCACCGGCAAGGCGTTCTCGCGGAGGTCGATGGCGACGATTCGCAGCTACGCGTGGCCCGGAAACGTCCGCGAACTGAAGAATGCGGTGCATCGCGCATTCATCATGGCGGATGACGTGGTCGAGCTCGATTTCGCGGGGCTCGCCTGCGCGGAGCCGGCGGGTGAATGCCTGCGCGTCCCGATCGGCGCCCCATTGGCCGAGATCGAGCGCCAGGTGATCTACGCGACGCTCGACCGGTGCGAAGGCAACAAGCGCCGCTGCGCAGTAATGCTCGGCATCAGCCTCAAGACGCTCTACAACCGGCTCGCCGAATACCAGTCGGCGCCGGCGGCCCTCGCGACGATGTAACCGTTCCGCGGATTGCGCTCAATGCAGCACCCACTGGCGGAGACCATGATACGAATCCTGATCGCAGACGACCATGCCATTGTGCGCGCCGGCCTGACACAATTCATCGCCGATCAGCCGGATATGCAAGTTGCCGGGGAAGCGGCAACGGGTAGCGAGGCCATTGCGCTTGTCCGTGCCGGCGAATTCGACGTCGTGCTGCTCGACATTTCGATGCCGGACAAGAACGGCATCGACACGCTGAAGACGTTGAAGCACGTGCGTCCCGAGCTGCCGATCCTGATGTTGTCGGGCTATGCCGAGGACCAATACGCCGTCAACTTGCTGCGCGCGGGGGCCTCCGGCTATCTCAACAAGGAAGCGGCCTCCTCGCAGCTGGTCGGCGCGATTCGCACCGTTGTGCGCGGACGAAAATTCGTGAGTCCCGCGCTGGCGCAGATACTCGCCGATGGCGTGACGGGGGATTCCGATCAGCCGCTGCACGGCCAGCTTTCGCAGCGCGAGTTCCAGATCTTCTGCAAGCTGGCCGCAGGGGCCGCGGTGTCGAAGATTGCGGATGAGCTTCACCTGTCCGTCAAGACCGTCAGTACCTACCGGACCCGCGTGCTCGAGAAGATGGGCATGAAATCGAATGCGGATCTGACGTACTACGCGATCAAGAACGGCCTGATCGACTGAATGTAGTCTACGAAGGCGCAAATGTCGGACAAACACCGACATTTTCATCTTGAATTCCCTGCTAACGTCTTTATCGTTTTGGCCCGAATGCTTACACGCGAACGCCTGTCCAATCGGGCATGTTGATGCCAACTGCCGAAGTTGCCCATGTCGAATGCGGAATCAGAGAACCTGTGAGTGAATTCAAGCTTCGCGTCGTGATTGTCGAGGACTCGCCGATCATTCGCGCGCGGCTGACCGAAACCCTGGCGACGTTGCCGAACGTCGAGGTGGCCGGCCAAGCCGAAACGGAAGCCGATGCATTGGCGCTTCTTGCGCGGAACGACTGGCATGCGCTCCTTCTGGATCTCCAGCTGAAGCAGGGGACCGGTCTCGGCGTGCTGAAGAAACTGAAACAGGCCGGGCGTCCTGCGCATACGAAGATCATCGTATTCACGAACTACGCATTCACTCAGTATCGCGATCGCAGCCTCGTGCTCGGCGCAGATTATTTTTTCGACAAGTCACGCGAATTTCACCGGGTGCCGGAAGTATTGACGGCATTGGCCGCGGCCGGATCCGCGCCGTCGGCGTCGCACTGACATCGTTCGTGTAGCAATTCCATTTCGCTTGCGCAGCGGTTACATGCTCGCTGCCGGGAGTCTCGCTATGTCATTGAAGCTCCTGGAAAATGCATTGGCATGGCGCGTGCATCAGTGAGTGAGCGACGCAATGGTGCGTCGAGCGAGTCGATTCATTCAACGAAAGGAACCACCATGAAGGCAATCACCGCAGCGGCTTGCGCAGTGCTCTTGAGCCTGGCAACGGGCTGCAATACGATCGAGGGCGCCGGCAAGGACGTAAAGGCCACGGGCTCGGCGATCGAGCGGACCGCCGACGAATCGAAGCCGAAGTAGCCGGCACGGCCAAATGGCAGCGAAAAGCGCCGTGAGCCCGGTGGCTCACGACGCTCCACACCGCGCGTCGTCGCCCTCGCCCATCGCATTGCCGAAGAGCACGATCAGGCAGACGGCACTCATCGTCATCGCCGTCATCGCGGCGATTGGCGCGGCCCGCGTCGCGCAACCGTTTCTGGTGCCGGTGGTCACCGGCATTCTCCTGAGCTATACACTGCGGCCGCTGGTCTCGCTGCTCGAGCGCGCGCGCGTGCCGCGAACGGTGGCGGCAACAGTCGTGATGAGTATGGTGGTGGCAATGCTCTCCGCGGTCGGATATGTCCTGCGCGACGATGTCAACGCGGCCGTGGCGGAACTGCCGGTCGCTGCGCGCAAGCTGCGGCAGGAAGTCGCCGACGCGGCGCGCGGCGCGCCGGGCGCGATGACACATGTCAAGAATGCGGCGCTGGAGCTCGACAAGGCCGCGGCCGAGGCGACGGGCAAATCGTCAATGCCGACGGCACCGGCGACCGGCGGCGTCGCCGCGAAAGTTCAGGAATTCGTCGCACGCGAGTCGGGGCAAGCGTTCGACGTCGTGGCCGAGATCGCCGCGGCCATGGTGCTCTGCCTGTTTCTGCTTGCGGCGGGCGACACGTTTCGCAGGAAGGTCACGAAGATCGCGGGCGCGTCGCTGGCCCGCCGCCGCGTGACGATCGAGCTCCTGAATGAAATCGACGGGCAGATTCAGGCGTACATGCTGACGCTTCTCATCGCCAATTCCCTCATCGGTATCGCCACATGGATCGCGTTGCTGATCCTCGGTGTGCCCAACGCCGGAATGTGGGGTGTCCTGAACGGGCTGTTGCACGTGATTCCGTACGCCGGCTCCGTCATCGCCGCTGCCGCGGTCGGCATCGCCGTGTTTCTCGATACCGGGATCGTCGGCAATTCCGTCGTTGCGATCGTCGTCGTGCTGGCCATTTCCGCAACGATCAGCATGGTCCTGGCCACCTGGATGCAGGGTCGCGCGGCGCGGATGAATCCGGTCGCGGTTTTCATCTGCGTCCTGTTTTTCGGTTGGCTGTGGGGCGGCTGGGGCCTGCTGCTCGGCATGCCGATCCTGGCGGTCCTGAAATGCATCGCGGACCGAATCGATGTGATGCAGCCTGTCAGCGAGCTGCTAAGCGCGTGAGCGTCGCGATAACGAGTGCCATGAAGCAGAAGGCCCGGATCGTTCGCGAATCCGGGCCTTGTTTTCTACCGAGAGGCCTCGCCGGTATTGCCACGTGCTCAACGCATCATCTTTCCCGCAAGGTAGCCGATCGCCAGCGCACCGATCACGGACACGAACGGCCGCGCGCGCACGTATCCGCTGCAGGCGTCCGCCACCTGGCTGGATTGCGCCGCGATCTGCTTTTCGCTCTGCGCCACCCAATCCGCCGCGGTCGCCGCCACGGTCGCCGCCTTGTCGATTGTCCCGTGTGCTGCGCTGGCCGCGCGTTGCAGAGCGGGCACCGCCCTTTCGGTCGCGCGATCCACGACTTGATGCGCCTGGTCCGCCACATCGCCAACGGCATTTGCATTCGTAAGGGTGCTGGTCGTGCTCATTCGGTTCTCCTCGAGTTGTCGGAACAGGCGCCGCGATTGCGTTCGCCTGGGGCGCCACGTCGATCCCGCGTTCGCGGAAGCGATTTCGTGTGACCGTATGGCGAGGATGTCATGGGGCAATGTCGCGAGGGTATCGGTGTTCTTCCCCGCTGCTGCGTCATCCGTTTCCTACGCCTGCCGACACGATTACATCTCCGGTATCCCCGCATTTCAGTGCGCGTGCGTCGCAGCGACGGCAAGTGGTTGTTTGCATGCGAATTGAGGCTTGGCATGCGCCTTGCGACCGTTGCGGCCATGCTCGGGCGATTGGCGTCCGACAATCATTGACCAAGGAGTTCTCATGAACTGGGATCGCATCGAAGGAAACTGGAAGCAGCTGAAGGGCAAGGTCAAGGAGCAATGGGGCAAGCTGAGCGACGATGACATCGACATCATCGCCGGCAAGCGCGACCAGCTCGTCGGCAAAGTCCAGGAGCAATACGGCATTTCCAAGGACGAGGCGGAGAAGCAGGTGGATCGCTTCAACGGAACTTTCCGTGACGACGATCTCCGCAACTATCAATAAAGAGGATTCCATGAACACATCCAGACTCCTGATCGCAATGCTGGCCGCGGCGGGGCTTTGCGCCGCCGGCGGTGCCTCGGCGCAAGCTATGAACAAGGATGCCCACAGCATGGCGTACAAGAATGCCGAGTCCCAATACAAGATGGACAAGGCGGCCTGCGACAACATGTCGGGCAACGCCAAGGACATCTGCGTCGAAGACGCCAAGGGCAGGGAAAAGATCGCCAAGGCGGATGCCGACGTGGCGTTCGAGAGCACGCCGAAGACGCGGGAAGCGGCGCGGCTGGCGCGCGCGGATGCGGTGTACGAAGTCGCCAAGGAAAAATGCGACGACGTCGCCGGCAACGCCAAGGACGTGTGCGTCAAGGAAGCCAAGGCCGCGCTCGTGAAGGCGACGGCCGACGCCAAGGTCGACCGCGTGGCGGCCGACACGCGCAGCAACTCGACCGAAAAGGTCGCGGAAGCGCGCCGGGATGCCGCGAGCGACAAGCGCGACGCGGACTACAAGGTCGCAATCGAGAAATGCGATTCGCTGGCGGGCGACACCAAGGACGCCTGCGTGCGCAGCGCCAAGACTCGCTACGGCAAGAACTAGCCCCCTCCCCGGTCCAAAGGGCACGACGCCCGCCGGATCGGACTTCCAGGGCCGGAGCGATCCGGCCCTTTTTTCGCTGTAGGACGCCGCGCGACAACGCAATCAGGCGGCGACCGATCAACGGGAGAGCGTGACGGGGGCACAGTGACGCACATGCGGTCATGTGCATCGGCCGCGATGATGAAGTTCAACGATGTTTCAAACAACCGAGGTCCATCATGCTCCACTACGCCGTCGTATTTTTCGTCATTGCGCTCGTCGCCGCTTTGTTCGGCTTTGGCGGCATCGCCGCCGGTGCCGCGCAAATCGCTCAGGTGCTTTTCTTTGTATTCCTGGCGCTGTTTGTCGTCTCGCTCGTCGCCGGACTTATCCGGCGCACAGGGCCCTGAACAGTCGCCTGATCGCGGGAGTACGTCATGCAAGTGAATTTTGGCGAGGCCATTTGCATCATGGGGATTGGCGTGGCGATGGTCGAACTCCCGGCCGGGCACCGGTTTATCCCTCAGGCCGCCACGAAGCCATTGGCGATCACGGCGGCAACTGCGCCGGCAAATGAAGTGCCGCAGAGGCCACCTGCCTTGCGACGGCACGAGGGAACTCGATGACCTTGCCGTCGATGGAACAGGACCGGTCCGCGTGCTCACCGATGGGACAGCTCGAGTACGTGGTCGAGAGCCGGTGCGGCGGGCGCATGGACCGCTGGTTTGTCGTTCGGCCGCACCACGAAGCCGCGCCAAGCTACCGGGCGATCGGAATGGCGCTGACGCCCGGATGCCGCGTGATCGTCGAGGCGCGATCGCTTCGTCCGATCGGCGTCCTTGAGGGCGAATTGCCTGAGCCGGTCCCTTCGCCCCTGGGATACAACCCGTATTTCGACCTGCCGCCGGTCTGAGCGCACACGCCGCCACTCGCCGTGCGATTCAACACGCAGGAAATGGCGGGCAGCCGCGTGCGGTTGCGCTACACCGTCGAGCTTCACTACAAGCTTTCGGGCGCCGCGGAGTTCATCCTCAACGTACATGCCGCGAAAACCCGGCGGCAGACGGTCGTGAACGAGAGCTTCGTCCTTGCGCCGGAAAACAGGATCCTGCTGGATGCGGATCCTGTGACCGGCAACCGGATTGTCTCGTTCAGCGCAAATGCAAAATCCGTCGTGGCGCTTTATTCGGCAACGGGGTTCCTGTTCGACCCGACAGGCATTTCACCGGTCACTGGACTTCTGCGAATCGGCACGGGGCACGATGCCGCGGATGTGTCGTTCGCGACAGTGTTCGGGCCTGTGCAGACCAGCATGCCCCGCATCGACATTCTGGCAATCGAGGCGCCTGTCGAAGGTGTTGCATTGCCGATGGAGACGGACCTGGCGGTGTCGACCGCCGACTGATCGAACAGGCCGGGCATGCGGAGATTTTGTTTCGGCGAGACCGGACGATCACTCTTTCGCTACCTGCGCAGGCAAGGACTCCTGTTGCGAGCGGCCGTCGAGGGGGATCGTGACTTCGATCAGGGTCCCGCCTTGCGGCCGCCGTCCGATTGCAAAGTCGCCGTGCAGCGCCTTCACGCGCTGGCGCATGCCGGCGATACCGTGCGAGAGCGCGTTGCTCTGCGCATCATCCGGGATGCCGATTCCGTCATCCTCGATCAACAGCGAGACGTCGTCCTGGCTCGCGCCGAGATCGACACGCACGGACTTCGCGCGCGAGTATTTGAGGACGTTGGTCAGCGCCTCCTGCACGATCCTGAAAAGTGCGATCGAAATCGTGGGGGGGATGGTCGAATCGTCGTTGGGCGTGGCAATCGTGAACGCGAGCCCTGCGCGGTCGCATATCTCGTGCACCTGCCAATCGATGGCGGCGGAAAGCCCGAGGTTGTCGAGCAGCGTCGGCCGCAGTTCCTCGATGATGCGGCGCTTGATCTGCACGCCGTCGTCGAGTACCTGCAGCGCGCGCTGCAGCTTGCCGGCGGATTGCGCATCTCGGGCCTGCAGACGCTCTTCCACCCACGCGACGTCCATTTTGGCGCTGACGAGGATGCCGCCCAACTCGTCGTGAATGTCGCGGGCGAGCTTCGATTTCTCGTCCTCGCGAACGTTCTGCAGGTGGTTCGAGAGTTCCGACAGCGCGGCCGTTCGCTCCTCCACCAAGGACTCGAGGCGCCGCTTGTCATCTTCGATCGTGCGACGCAGCACATTGCGTTGCCGGGTGTCGCGCAACGCAAGCAGCCATACGATCAGCAGCAGCGAAATCGTCAACGCCGTCACAGTCTGCATCGCGACGCGCGCAAACGCAATGTCGGTGGACCATCGATTCGCGGCGGCAGCGAGCTGGCTGCGGTGACTGGTCGTCAGCGCATCTATTTCCGCCCGGATCTCGTTCATCGTCTGGCGGCCGATTCCGGTGGCAATGAGCGCCTGCGCCACCTCCATGCCATTGTTGCGGAACAGCGCGAGGGTGGCTTCGAGTTCGGCCACCTTCTTGCCCATGAGTCCGCTCACGCGCCCCAGCGCGTCGCGCTGCGCCATCGTTCCATTCGCCAGCATCAGCTCGCGCAACTTGTGGAAGGCGGTCCCGATCTTGGGTACCGCGGTCGTGTACGGCTCCAGATACTCTTCCTTTCCGGTCAGAAGGAATCCGCGCTGCCCGGTTTCGGCGTCGACGATGAGGGCCAGCGCCTCGTTCAAGGTGGACTGGATTTCGAGCGCAACGGCCATCTGCTGGTTGGCAATTTCGAGGCGGCGAAACCCGAGCTCCGCGTAGATTGCGATGGCGAGCGACGCGGCCATTCCTAAAACGAGGGGAATGACGATCTTGAGCGGAAGCGTGAATTTCACGGCATGTCGTCGAACCGGGAGTGATCGGCTGTCAACTATACCGAACGCGCGAACGCCGCTCAACGACGGGCGCCGTTGCAGTTCCCGCCCGCATGGCGAAACGTGAAGCGCTGGTAGGTGCTATCGCGGCACTTGGGACGTCTCGTGCCCCGCTGGGTGTGGCGCCAGTGCTCCTCCGTCGTCTTCCCAGGATTCGATGGGCTCTTTCTTTGGCCGGGCCGCGCGCGCGGCTCGGTAGTCGATCCATCCCTTGAACAGCAGTAGCGTGGCGGCCAGTGCGGCCGCGGCGGCGATGCGGATCATGGTGACATCCTTCTGCAAAGTTGGGAAAACCCCGACCGGACTATTTCGTGGCTCCCTGGTCGAGGGCAGGAGACGACGGCGATGGGCTCGACATTAGGGCACGTCGCGCGCGCGGAACAGCGAGCGAACGCCTATCCGCATGTAGGAACCCGCTGACGCGATGACCCGATCGTGCCCGCCGGGAATGAGAAAAAGGAGCGCAAGGCGCCGCACCGAAGAGCGTCCGCGGCCGCAAGCCGCTGAATGTCAAGCGGATTCGGGCGGCAATCGGCGTGGCACGATGTCTGCAATCGGAATGGGTGGCGTTTGCATTGGCGCACATCGACGAAGGTGCCGTGACGTCGAACTACATGGCCGATGCTGAACAGGTCTGCAACGTGGTTAACGAGGCGCTGGCCGAACGCGTGGCGATCGAGAGCTATCGCGAGATCATCGCGTGGCTCGACGGCAAGGATTCGACCACGCGCAAGATGCTGGAGGAAATCCTTGCGATGGAGGAAGAGCACGCCGAGGACATGCCGTCGCTGCTGGCGGGTCTCAGGGACCAGGCTGACTCGAGATTGCAGATCCTGCCCGGTCCAGCCCCGCCGCCCGCGCAATGAGCTCGTAGGACCGGCGCCGCGCGGCGGCATCGTGCGCCCAGGTGACGACGACGATTTCATCCACGTGCAGGCGTTGCGCTTCGGTTTCGAGCCGCCGCACGACATCCTCGCCCGTGCCCACGAACGCGCGCTCGCGCATCGCCGCGATCCGCGTGCGTTCCGCCGCATCGTAGGGGTACGCCGCGGCTTCATCCGGTGAGACCAACGGCAGGCGAATGCCCTTCTCGAATCGGGCGCGCCAGAATTCCCGCGTCGTGGCGAGGCGCCGCGCCTCGACGTCGGTGTCGGCCGCGAGCGCCCAGATGCAAACCGTGGCGACGGGAACCGGATGCCGCGCGCTGGGGCGATAGTTGTCGCGATAAAGGCGGAGCGCCTCCTCGACCCCCCGTCCGTCGCTGAAGAAATACGCGAACGCATACGGCAGGCCGAAATGCGCGGCCAGCTGCGCGCCGTAGTCCGAGCTGCCGAGGATCCACAGGTCCGGCGCCGACGGTCCCTGCGGATGCGCACTGATGTCGTGAAAGGGATGCGCATCGGGCAGCGGCATGCCGTTGACCCACGCCTGCAGTTCGGCGACCTGCTGCGGGAACCGCTCCGCTGCATCCTGGGCGTCGGGATTGAGCGCGAACGCGGTCATGCGGTCGCTCCCGGGCGCGCGTCCGACGCCGAGGTCGATGCGCCCCGGCGCAATCGCTTCCAGCACGCGGAACTGTTCGGCGACCTTCAGTGCCGAGTAGTGCGGCAGCATCACGCCCGCGCTGCCGATGCGGATGCGCTGCGTCGTCGCGGCGATCGCCGCCATCAGGATCTCCGGCGCGGTGCCGACGATGCTGCGGCTGTTGTGATGCTCCGAGACCCAGTAGCGGCGATAGCCGAGCGTGTCGCAGAGGCGCGCGAGCGCCAGCGTTTCGCGGATCGCCTGGTCTTCCGGCAGGCCTTTGGACGCGGTGGATTGATCGAGGACCGAGAGTTTCATGGGGCGCAAGCATAGCAAGCGGAACGTAACCCGCTGTCCTTCCTGCGGTTATGACCTGCGCCGTTGGTGTGCCCGCGCACAGACGGCGTCTGCTTTGAGCGCGCAGTATCGCCACAATAAGACTTTTCGAGTCCGGTTATGCCTATCAGGAATGCGCTTGCCAGTGTCGCCGTGAGGGATATCGAATCCGCATCTACGTGGTACGCGCGGCTCTTCGGCAGAGCACCCGACTCGACGCCGATGGCCGAGGTTGCCGAGTGGAAGTTCGAACGCGGAGGTTGGTTGCAGCTGTATCAGCTTCCGGATCGGGCCGGCACGGGATCGGTGACGCTTGCGGTCAGCGACATCGACGAACAAGCGGCGCATCTCGAGAAATGCGGCATCGACACCGGACACAGGACATCGGGCGAGAAGGTAAAGACCATGATGATCATGGACCCCGATGGCAATCACATTGCATTTGCGCAGGCCGTCGACCCGAGCATGGCCCAATAGCCGCGGTCGTCGCCGACGAACCGATTGACCGTTCGCCGATGGGCTCCCAAGGAGATCGACGATGACCCAGCCGTTTACGCATTGGAAGGTCTTGCCACACGGCAAGCTCACCGAAGTCGACCAGAACATCCTGACGGTGATCGGTGAAATTCGCATGCCGCTCATGGACCTTCCCCGGCGCATGACCGTGGTCCGGCTGCACGATTCACGGCTGGTCATATTCAGCGCAATCGCGCTCGACGACCAGGAAATGCGCGCCCTCGAGGACTATGGGCGGCCAGCATTCCTGGTGGTGCCGAGCGGCAAGCATCGGCTCGATGCCAAGATCTGGAAGGATCGATATCCCGCCCTGCAGGTCGTGACGCCCGAAGGTTCCCGATCGAGTGTCGAAGCGATCGTCCCGGTCGATACGACCGACCCGGATTTCGACGACCCCAACGTTCAGTTCGTGACGGTTCCCGGTACGCTCCGACACGAGGCCGCGCTCGTCGTCCATACCGCCAACGGCGTGACGCTGGTTCTGAACGACCTCGTCGGCAACATCCGCGATGAATCAGGCTTCGGCGGCTGGTTACTGCGCATGGCCGGGTTCGCGGGCGACGCGCCGCAAATTCCGAATGTGGTGAAGCTCAGCATGATTGACGATCGCGCCGCGCTGCGCGCGCAACTTCTGCAATGGTCGGAACTCGAGCCTCTGGAGCGCATCCTCGTATCGCACGGCTCGACGATCGAAGAACGTCCGCGTCAGGCTCTGCGCGAACTGGCAGGCTCGCTGACATAGGCCCCATGCGCCGGACGTCGGCACGACGACGCGATCATCCTGATCTCGTCGTGAATTCCTGAAGGAGTTTACTCATGACAAAGAATCTCAAGCTTTATGGTCGTACCATTTCACTTGCACTTCTGCCGCTCTCGGCCGCCACCCCGGCGTTCGCGGCGGACTTCGCGGGCACGTTTTCCCTGCAGGACGACCTCCTGGCGGGATTGATCGTCCTCCTCGTCCTGGCGTTGTCATTGCGGCTCGTCCGGCGCACCCCCGTTGTCGAGCCGACGATCGCCGCACCCGATTTGCGCTCCTGGAAGAATCCGCAACCGGCGTAAGCGCCGGATGTCGAGCGACCCCGCACGGGATCGCTCGTCACATGCCTAGAACACGCTCGGGTGGATCGGAATGACCCG
>JBDTLY010000033.1:0-14865 GCA_039934535.1 Casimicrobiaceae bacterium
CGAGGCAGAAGATCGCCATCACTTCGGAGGCGACGACGATGTCGAAGCCGTCCTGGCGCGGAAAGCCGTTCGCAGGGCCGCCAAGCGCGATCGTGATGTCGCGCAGCGCGCGGTCGTTCATGTCGACGACGCGCTTCCAGGTGATGCGCCGCACGTCGATGCCGAGGGCGTTGCCGTGGTGGATGTGGTTGTCGATCAGCGCCGCGAGCAGGTTGTTGGCGACGCCGATCGCGTGGAAGTCGCCGGTGAAGTGCAGGTTGATGTCCTCCATCGGCACCACTTGCGCGAAGCCCCCGCCCGCCGCGCCGCCCTTCATCCCGAACACCGGACCGAGCGACGGCTCGCGCAAGCAGATCGCAGCCTTCTTTCCGATGCGATTGAGCGCGTCACCCAGGCCCACGGTGGTGGTCGTCTTGCCTTCGCCGGCGGGCGTGGGGCTGATCGCCGAGACAAGGATCAATTTTCCATTCGGCCGCGCGTCCTGCTGCGCGAGCCATGCGAGCGACACCTTGGCCTTGGTGCGCCCATAAGGCTCCAGCGCCGCTTCCGGAATCCCGAGCCGCGCGGCGATTTCGCCGATCGGCTTCAACCTTGCCCGCTGCGCGATTTCGATGTCGGTTTGCACAGGACGCCGTTGACTCAGATGACGGGATTGGCGCCGCCGTCCATCGGCACGATCGCGCCGGTGACGTAGCTCGCTTCGTCGGAGGCGAGAAACAGGACCACGCGGGCGACCTCTTCCGGCGTGCCGATCCGGCCCAGCGGAATCTTCGCCGCGCTGCGCTTCAGGAGCTCGTCCGCCGCCGTTCCCGTCATCTTCGACTCGACCGCAAGCCCTTCCTGCACCCGACCGGTGAGCGTGGTGCCCGGATTGACCGCGTTGATCCGGATGCCCTTGGGCCCGAACGCCGCGGCGAGCCCCGCGGTCGCGAGCATCAGTGCGGCATTCGCGGCGCCGCCCGGCAAATGCACGGGATTCGCGACCTTGCCGCCCATGCCGATTACGTTGACGATCGCGCCCCGACCGCGCGCCGCCATCCGCTTCAACACCGCGTCGAGCGGATGAATGTAGCTGAAGTATTTCGCGTCCATCGCGGCGTGCCACGCATCCGCGCAGAGGTCGACGGGCGCGTACCGGCGTGCGGCGCCGGCGGAATTCACGAGGATGTCGATCGGGCCGACGTCGCGCTCGGCCTCGACGACCATGGTCTCCGCATCCCCGACCCGAGCCATGTCGCCGGGGATGACCGTCGGCGCATGCCGTGTCGCGGGGAACCGCGCCAACGCCGCATCGAGGTTGGCCGCGTCGCGCGACACGAGCACGACGCGCGCACCCTCGCGCGCAAACGCCTCCGCGCACGCATAGCCGATGCCCTTGCTCGCGCCGGTGACGACGACAACCTTGTCGGCGAGCTTCAGGTCCATGGCGTCACTTCGCGGCAAATCGCTTTTCGAGGCTCGCCATCACCGCCGGCCACGCGGCGGCGAAATAAGTCTTGGTCTTCGCCCAGTCGTCGCCGTCGCCATAGCCGAAATTGCGCAGCGTCAATTCGGTCTTGTTCCCCGGCAGCGGCTTGAAATCGAGATAGACGAGCGTGCGCAGCGGCCGGATCGCGGGAATCGTCGGCGGCGCATTCCACTCGAACACGAGTTGTTCCATCGGCCGCACGCTGTGGACCTTGCACCCCTCGCAGCCGCGCGAACCTTCCGGCTGGGTGAGGCCGAACCAGAGCTCGAAAGCGCCTCCGGCAACGGGCTCGACTTTCACCGCTTTCGGCGCGAAGAAACTCTCGATGCCATCCGTCGTGGTCCACGCCTTCCACACGTCGGCGACGGGAGCGTCGATCGTCCTGGTCACGACAATGTCGGGGGCCAGCGATTGCGCGCCCGCCACGGAAGCGGCGACTACGCAAAATGCGAGCGCAAGCGCGCGCGAAATGCCTGCAAGTTTGCTGTACACGTCAAGGCTCCCTGAAGGTTGACCGATCATCGTAGCCCAGGACCGCGGCGCGCGTCACGCATTTCGTCGGCGATCGCCCGCCACGCCGCCAGCTTTTCGGCGAACGGCCGAGTGTACGCGGGCGATGACGACGGCAGCACGAGCGTCGCGTAACCCGCCGCGCGCCAGGCGGGCTCGGCGCGCGCGGCCGTCTTGCCGTTGAAGCAGACGAGCGAGAGCCTGGCCGCGGTGCGGCGCACGCGATCGATTTCGCCGTGCTCCGCGTTGCGGATCGCGCCGTCGAGGCTGCCGCGCCGCTCGCACGCGACGATGACATCCCACAGGCCGACGCCATGCGCGCGCAGGCTTGCAAGACGCCGGCGATATGGCATGTCGGCCAGCGGCGTGCCGAGGAGTTCGCCGACGAGCGGCCAGAACGCATTGCACGGATGCGCGTAGTACTGCTTTGCCGCAAGCGAGGCTTCGCCGGGAAAGCTGCCGAGGATCAGGATCCGCGTGTCGCGCGCCAGCACCGGCGGCAATCCGCGCTTGCGCTCGGGGGAACGCGCCCCGCGCGCGATCCGTGCCGGCATCGTCAAAACGTGTTCGGCCAGGCGCCCTGGCGAATCGCGAAATCCGCCGCGACGCCGGCGAACACCGCCAAACCAAGCCAGTGGTTGTGCAGGAACGCACGAAAGCATCGCGCCGGCTCGCGGGTCCGGATGAGCCAGAAATGCCACAGTGCACATCCCGATGCCGCCACCAGGCCGGCGTAATAGAACGGTCCCGCCTGCCAGTATTGCCCGACCCAAGCCATACCGGCGAAGTACCCGGCATAACACAGCATCACGACGGCGACGTCGAAACGGCCGAACAGGATCGCGGATGTGCGGAGGCCGAGCTTCCGGTCATCCTCGCGGTCCACCATCGCGTATTCCGTATCGTAGGCGATCACCCAGAGCACGTTGAGCCCGAACAGCCACCAGCCCAGCAGCGGGACATCGGCGTAGACCCCCGTATACGCCATCGGTATTCCGAACGAAAACGCGAGGCCAAGGACCGCCTGCGGCAGCGAGAAGAACCGCTTTGTGAACGGGTAGACCATGGCTATGGCGAGCGCCGGCAGCGACATCAGGATCGTCGCCGTGTTGGTGGCGAGCACCAGCATGAATGCACAGAACGCGAGCGCCGCGGCGACCGCCAGCGCTTCCCATGGCGCGATTTCGCCGGTCGCGAGCGGTCGTTGCGAAGTTCGCTTCACGTGGGGGTCGAACTTCTGGTCCGCCCAGTCGTTGAACGCGCAGCCCGCGGAACGCATGAGCAACGTGCCCATTGCAAAGATCACGATGAAACGCGCGGGCGGATAGCCGAACGTCGCGAGCCAAACCGCGGTCATCGTCGGCCACAGCAGGAGCAGCGTGCCGATCGGCTTGTCGAGGCGGATCAGGCGCTCGTAGCTGTCGAGGCGCGCCTTGAGCGCTTCCTCGCGCGTGCGCCGCGCGGGCGGTTCACCCGGACGTGCGGCTTCCGGTTCGGATGAATCGATCACAGCGGCAACGCCATCTGTTTCTTGAGGTCGCGTGGCGCGACGGCGTCGAGCAGGTTGTGCGGCGTCGGATAGCGCAGCTTCACGCGCAGTTCCTGCTTCATCCGCGCGTTCGAAAGCCGCCGCGATTCGCTCATGAACGACAGCAGCATCGGCGCGATCCGCTGCTCGGCTTCCTCCCACGACACGCGCGGCGGGCGCGGCAGGTGAAATGCGTCGGCGACCGCGTCGAACCAGCCGCCCATTTTCATCTCAGCGTCGTCGGCGACGTTGTACGCGCGATTGGGCTTCGCGCGGAACAGCGCTGCAACGGTCGCGCGCGCGAGGTCCGTCGCGTGGACGTGGTTGGTGAATACGTCCTCGTCGGGCGAGAGCACCGGCGTCCCCTGGCGGATCCGGTCGAGCGGCAGCCGCGTCTCGGCGTAGATGCCCGGCACGCGCAGGATCGCGAGGCGGACGCCGTGGTGCGCCGCCCAGCTCCGCAGCCGGTTCTCGGCGGCAACGCGCCGATGCGCGCGCGGCGACTGCGCGCGCCGCGGTCGCACCTCCGAGATTCGCGCGCCCGCGCAATCGCCATAGACTCCGGACGTCGAAACGTAGACGAATCGCTGTGGTATGCTTCGCGCCCGCGTCAGCGCCGCGATCAGTTTCTGCGTGCGCGGATCGTCGCGGCCCTCGGAGGGCGGCGGCGCGAAATGCAGCACGGCGAAAGGCGCGGCGCGCAGGCGTTCGAGGCTTGCGAGGTGGTCGAGGTCGCCGACGATGGGGACGATCCCGTGCGCACGCAGGCGCGGAATGTCGGCGGCGCGGCGCGTGAGTCCGTAGAGTCGGACCTTCGGATGGAGCAGGTCGGCGGTGCGCAGCGCGATGTCGCCGCAGCCGATTAACAGAACCCGGATCACGCGCGCCTTTCGTTTCAGCGCGCCGCCGGCGCCGCGCGCAAGACCACTACGATCGACCTGCCGATGCCACGCCAGATTACCATAAAGCCGAGCGAGCATTCGTTCTCCTGCCCGGATGGCGACACGGTGCTGGCGGCGGCGATGGCCGCCGACCTGATGCTGCCGTACGGCTGCCGCAACGGCGCCTGCGGCACCTGCAAAGGGAAGATTCTCGAAGGTCGCGTCGATTACGGCGCGTACCAGGCGACAACGCTCACCGACGACGAGAAGAACGCCGGCCTGGCGCTTTTCTGCTGCGCCAAGCCGGAAACCGACATCGTCATCGAAGTGCGGGAAGTGCGCCGCGCCGGCGACATCCGGATCCGCAAGCTGCCCTGCCGCGTCGAGACGATCGACAAGCCCGCGCCGGACGTCGCGATCGTCAAGATCAAGCTGCCGGCCAACGAGCGCCTGCAGTATCTCGCCGGCCAATACGTCGACCTCCTGCTCAAGGACAATCGCCGCCGCAGCTTCTCCCTTGCGACGGCGCCGCACGACGACGCATTGCTCGAACTGCACGTCCGTCACGTGCCGAACGGCTTCTTCTCGGATCAGCTCTTCAACGAGTTCAAGGGCCGCGAGATTCTGCGCCTCGAAGGACCGCTGGGGACGTTCTTCCTGCGCGAGGAATCCGACAAGCCGATCATTTTCGTCGCCGGCGGAACCGGGTTCGCGCCGATCAAGGCGGTGATCGAGCACGCGCTGCATCACCATGTCGACCAGCATCGGCCCATGGTGCTGTACTGGGGTGTCCGCGCGAAGCGCGATCTCTACCTGCCCGATCTGCCCGGCAGATGGCAGCGCGAGAGCGCCAACTTCACGTTCATTCCGGTGCTGTCCGATCCGGCGCCCGACGATGCATGGCCCGGCCGCATCGGCTTCGTGCATCAGGCCGTGCTCGACGATTTCGCTGATCTCTCGGGCTTTCAGGTCTATGCTTGCGGCGGACCGGCGATGATCGACGTCGCGCGGAAGTCGTTTGTCGAAACCCGCGCGTTACCCGCAAACGCCTTCTTCGCCGACAGCTTCACGTACGCAATCGAACGCACCTGACAATCGAAATTCTTTTTCGGTTCGATGACCGGCGTCGGACTGACCCGAAACGCGCGGGCATCGCCCGCCACCGCTATCCCCGCCCCCGAAGTTCCCCCAGCGCCTGCTTCAGCGCCGCCGCGAGCTGCGTGTTCGCCTCATCGGTACGGCCAATCTGCGCGAAGAGCTCTCCCAGCGCGACGCGCGTTTCGTAGGCGTCGTCGAGCGCGAGGCTCGCCTCGAAATACGTCTGCGCCTTTCCCCACAGCTGCGCGCGCACGCACATCGTCCCGAGTGCCCGCAGCAGCAGCGCGTCGTGATCGTGGGCCGCGAGCCAGCGCTCGGCGTCGACCAGCTGCTTCGTGGGATCCGGCGCGCGGCACCCGGCGAAAAGCGTCACGAGGTCCGGCTCCCACTGCCGCTCGAGGCAGCGCGCCAGGATGTCCGCCGCCTCGCGGTCGCCGCCCAGCACGAGGAAGCTCTTCGCCGCGGCGCGGGCGATCCGCGGCAGGCGCTGCTCGGCGTCCGTGAGCTTGCTCCAGTAGGTGCGCACGCCCGCCGGATCGTGCGCGCGCGATCCGAGCTCCTCCGCGTGGGCAGCCGCGCGCAAATGATCTCCCTCCTGCGCGCCATACACCTTGCGCCGGACGAGCTGGTCGACGAGCGCCGGTATCTCGGCATACCGTCCCGCGCCCTGCAGCGCGCGCAGCTCGAGCCGCAGTGCCGCGGTGTGCGAGCCTGCCTCCTTCTTCAGCGCCTGCAGCGTCGAGAGCGCCTCGAACGGCCGCCCCTGCTCGAGTTTCATCTCGGCGTCCAGCATCAGGCGCGGCACCGCAAGGCTTCCCGCCTGCACCGCGGGGCCGGTGAGATGGGTTTCGGCGGTCGCGAAGTCACGGGTGTCGAGCGCCGCCCGCGCCGCGACCAGCGCCGCGAATCCAGGCGCGCCGGGAATGTCGAGTGCCTCCTCCGCGAACTGGCGCGCCTTGCCATATCGGCCTTCGAGCAATGCGACGACGGCCGAATCGAGCTTCGTCCGGGCGCGGCTTTCGCGCTGCCGGCGGCGAAGCGCCTGCACATCCTGCGGCAGCCTCAGCGTGCGCGACACGAGGCGCAGCAACGCGTACCCCCCCGCGAAGCCGCCGATCACGAGCAGCAGCAGCAGGTTGAGCGACAGCTCGATGCGATAGGGCGGCGCGACGAACAGCGCGTAGCCGTTGATGACCTTGGCGGCAAGCGCCACGCCCACCGCCGCGGCGGCGAGCAGCAGGAACCAGAACAGGATTCGCACGGCGGAGGCGTCAGCGCGCCGGAGCCGGGCCGGCCGGACGTCCGGGCGCGCGGTCCTGCGAGAGCCGCAGCACGCGCAGCGCCTCGAGGCTGCGCAGAAGGTCGGGCATCTCGCCCGCGAGCGGCGTCGCGGCGAGTTGCTTCAGCGTCGCCTGCAGCGCCTGCACGGGCTTCGTGCGCGTGTCGAAATATTGCCCGACCCACGCCGTCGCCGCCGCGATGTCCGACTTGAAGCTCGCGTCGTCGTGGTTGACGAGCGCGATGCGCGCGGAAAGGAGCCGCAGGCGGAGGTTCTCGCGCAGGAAATACTGTTGCGACGGCGGGAGCAGCGGCGCCGCGGGGCGATCCGAGGATTCGATCCGCACGAGCTGCTTCACGTCGCCCCACAGGTCGCGCAGGAACCGCTGCCACGCCGGCTCCTTGGCGGCCGGCGCGCCTTCCACGACCGGCGCCGGCAAGCGCTCGTCCATCGCGAACGGCAGCGTCGCGACGGCGCCGATCGCCTGGTCGAGCTTGAGGCTGAGTCCGGTCAAATCGACGTAGGGGACGGCCTTCAACTGATCCATGTCGCGCGCGAGCGCCTTGCGCAGCGGCACGAACTGCGGGCGGTCGAGGCGCTGCAGCTTGGCGTCGGCGAGTTGCAGCGCGGTCAACGCCGACGGCACGTTGCCGGCGAGCTGCAGCTGCTGGCTCGCGACCAGCAGCACCTGCTCGATTTCGGAGAGCGCGATCTCGTCGCGCGACGGCGCGAGGTCGCGATAGAGCGCCTCGAGCGCCGCCTGCTGCGCCTGCGACTCCGCGATCCGGGCCTCGAGCAGCGTCGTTCGGGCCTGAGCGTCGCGGAGCTCGGTCGCGAGATCGGTTTGCGCCTTTCCCGTCACCTGCGTGGTGGTCTCGACAGCGGCAAGTCGCTGCGCGACTTCGGTGCGCAAGTCGCGCTGCGTGCGGCGGCCGTCGATCCAGGCGGCAACGCCCACCGCCACCGCCAGCACGGCAACGATCGCGAGCCACGTTTTCCACCGGGCGGACGGAACCGAAGCCGGTCGCAGCGCGCCTGCGTCGCCGTCCGCAGGGACAGAGACAGGCGGGATCACGCGGTCAGCGGGTTCGGACATGAAATGTGTGCGCCGTCGAGGTGTCGATTCTAGCAGGGCAGCGAGACCGGGCCGGAAAGGTTTGGCCGACCTCCGACGTCGGGGCTACAATGACACGGGAGGCTCGGCGTGACTACGATTCTCATTCTTGTCGCTGTTGTTGTCGCATTTGCGATCGGCATTGCGATCGGCCGCTCGCAACGGCGCGCCGTGACCGCACCGCCGGCCGCGCTGCCGGACACGGAAGACGCCGCCCGGCAGCAGCTCGTCGATGACCTTGCGCAGGCGCGCGCGGACACCGACCGCTACCGCAAGCTCATCGTCGACATCGAGAACAATGCGCCGTCGCCGTTGATGGGACCCGGCGCGCCGGACGACCTCAAGATGATCGTCGGCGTCGGCCCCGTGCTCGAGCGCATGCTGCACCAACTCGGCGTCACGACGTTCCGGCATGTCGCGTACTGGTCGGAGCGCGACATCGACGAGTTCGACGCGAAGCTCCACGAGTTTCCCGGCCGCATCCGCCGCGACGGCTGGGTGACGCAGGCGCGCGAGCTGCACCAGAGCAAGTACGGGGAAGCGCTGCCGGCGCGTCCACCCCGATGAGCCGTCCTTGAGTTCATCCGCCGGCGGAAACGCGCCGGCCACATCGCAAATCACCGCGGCGGCGCTGCTGCCCGTTGCGGTGCTGACGCTGATCTGGGGATGCAACTGGCCCATTCTCAAAATGGGCGTCACCGAATTCGCGCCGCTCACGTTTCGCGCGCTCACGCTGCCGTTTGCCGCGCTCGGCATGCTCGCCGTCGCCCGCCTTTCCGGCAATTCGATCCGCATACCGCGCGCGCTGTGGGGCAAGGTTGCGGTGCTGGCGCTGTGCAACATCGCCATCTGGAACGGGCTCCTGCTATTCGGCGTGCGCCAGCTGCCCGCGGGGCGAAGTGCGATCCTCGCGTTCACGATGCCGGTGTGGAGCGTGCTCTTCTCGCTCGTTCTGCTTTCGGAACCGCTGGGGCGCCGCCGGATCGCCGGCATGGCGCTCGGCATGTTGGGGATGGCGCTGCTGCTGGGCGACGACATCCGGCATTTCCAGCGTGCGCCGGTTGCCGCGCTGCTGATTCTCGGCGCCGCCATCGGCTGGGCGCTCGGCACCGTGCTGCTGCGCAAATGGCATCTTCCGTTGCCGCAGAACACGCTGTCAGGCTGGATGATGCTGGCGGGATGGGCGCCGCTCGCGATCCTCGCGCCGCTGTTCGACCCGGGATCGCTTCCGATGCCCTCCGCCGCCGGGTGGTTCGCGCTTCTCTACAACATCTTCCTCGCCGGCACGCTCGCGCACTGGGCGTGGTACACGCTCGCGCGCACGCTTCCCGTCGCGGTGTCGTCGATGTCGTCGCTGCCGGTGCCGATCGTCGGCGTGTTCTCCGGCATGCTGCTGCTCGGCGAGCGCCCAGGCCCGAGCGAATGGGTCGCGCTCACGCTGGTGGTGGCGGCGATGGTCGCCGTGCTGTGGTCGCCGAAGCCTCCGCCGGCGCCGATGACGCCGGATGACTAGAACTTATCTCTTCAATTCGGGAATCAGCGTCGGCAGCGGCTTGCCCGCGAACCACGCGTCGAGATTCGCCTTGCAGAGGTCGCCCATCGCCCGGCGCGTCTCGCGCGTCGCGCTGCCGACGTGCGGCAGCAGGACAACGTTTTCCATGGCGAGAAGTGCCCCCGGAATGTTCGGCTCGTCGGCGAACACGTCGAGGCCCGCGCCCTTGATGACGCCGCCCTGCAGCGCACTGACGAGCGCGGGTTCGTCGACGATCGAGCCGCGCGCGATGTTGACGAGCGTGCCCTTCGTTCCCAGCGCCGCCAGGACGTCGGCGTTGACGATGTTTTTCGTCTCGGCGCCACCGGGGCACGCGACGATCAGAAAATCGGCCGCCGCGGCGAGCCCCTTGAGGTCCGGAACGAAACGGTACGGAACGTCCTGCGACTTGCGCCCGGTGTAGGCGACATTCATCCCCATCGCGGAGAGGCGCTGCGCGATCGCCTTGCCGATGCGGCCGAGGCCCAGGATGCCGGCCGTCTTGCCGGCGAGCCTGGACGAAAGTTCGAAGGCGCGCTTGCCCCAGTCGCCCGCCTGCACGTAGCGATTCGCGCGCACGAAGCCGCGGCCCGTCATCAAGATCAGGCCGACCGCGACGTCGGCGACATCGTCCGTGAGCACGTCCGGCGTGTTCGTCACCTTGACGTCGCGCGACCGGCAATAATCGACCGGCACGCCATCGTAGCCGACGCCGAACACCGAGATGATCTCGAGCGCGGGCAGCGCGTCGAGCAGCGTCGTGGGCGTGACGGTGCCGCCGCCCTGCACGAGGCCCCGGATCGCCGCGCCGCATCCGGTGAGGAACGCGGCCTTGTCGGTCGCCTGCACGTAATCGTGGCAGCGGTAGTCCGCCTTCAGCGGCTCGTAGAGGAACGGCGGCAGCGGTGCGGTGACGATGATGTCGGCGTGCGGCATGGCGTTCAGCGCTTTCTCGGGGTCGTGGCGGCCCATTCTACCAATCCGGCGATGAGCCCCGCGTCGCCGCCGGCGGCGTCGACGACGGCGAGCCCGAGGCCGCGCGCATGACCGGCGATCCGCGGATGCGGGACGAAGGTGGGCCGCGCGCGCCACGCGGTGCGCGACGCTTCGTTGACCAGCGCCCACAGGTTGTCGAGACCCTCGGCGGAGGTGATCGTCACTGCGTCGACGCGACCCGCCAACAAGGCCTCATCCAGTCCCCGAGCACCGCCGGCCGGCGCGGAACGCCGGTAGCAGGCGACGAAATCGACCGTGGCGCCTCGCGCGCGCAGCGTGTCGCCGAAGAGTTCGCGCCCGCCGTCGCCGCGGAAGATCACGACGCGCTTGCCGCGCGGATCGGCGAATTCGGGCAATGCAAGCATCCCCTCGCTGTCGAAGGTCGCTACCGGAACGCGCGCGCCGGGAATGCCGACCGCCGCGAGCGCTTCCGCCGTGCCCGGGCCGGGTGCGAAGGTGCGGAGCGCGGCCGGCCATCGCCGCGCATCGGGCGCCCCGTATTCGACGGCATTGGCGGAAACGAAAACAGCGAAATCGTACTCGCCGAGTACCTCGTGCGCGCGCGCGAGCGGCGCGGGATCCGCAGGGGGGAGGATCGCGATGGCGGGAAAGATGACCGGCGTCGCCCCGAGCGTCGCGACCTTCTCCGCGAACGCGCCCGCCTGACGCGCTGGGCGCGTCACCAGGATGCCGATGTCCGCGAGCGGCCGGAAAGTGGGGTCAGACTCGACTTTTCGAGACTCGATATTCCGTCGCTCAGTCATTGCGTGTGAAGTCCGACCCCACAAAAGTCGAGTCTGACCCCATTTTCCGTGACCCCATTTTCCGGCCCCTAGGCAATCAGCCGCGCCGCGCCGCGCGCGAGAAACTCGCCGCCGAGCGCCTGCCCGAGCGCGTTGGCCGCCGCGACGTCCGCAACCACGACGCTCCTGTCCCCGCGCATCACTTCGGCGCCGTCGGGACTGGCAACGAGGCCGCGCAGCCAAAGCTCGTCGTGGCGGAAAACGGCATGCGCGGCGAGCGGCGTGTGACAGCTTCCCGACAACACGCGGGCGAAGGCGCGCTCGGCGGTCACGGCGAGCGTCGTCTCGCGGTCGGCGACCGGCACGAGCGCGGCCATGACATCGGCGCGGTCGGCGCGGCATTCGACGGCGAGCGCGCCTTGCCCCGCCGCGGGAAGCATTTCCTCCGGATCGAGCAGCGAAGCAATCCGGCTCCCGAATCCGAGCCGCTTCAAGCCGGCCGCCGCGAGGATGATCGCGTCGTACTGGCCTTCGTCGAGCTTGCGCAACCGTGTGTTGACATTGCCCCGCAGCGGCAGCATCGAAAGCAGCGGATCGCGTTCCCGCAGCTGCGCTTCGCGGCGCAGGCTCGACGTCCCGATGCGCGCGCCGCCAGGCAGGCCGGCGAGGTCGAGATAATGATTCGACACGAGGGCGTCGCGCGGGTCCTCGCGCGCGCCGATCGCGGCCAGCGCGAATCCCTCGGGCATCTCCATCGGCACGTCCTTCAGCGAATGGACGGCGAGATCGGCGCGGCCGTCGGTCATCGCGACCTCGAGCTCCTTGATGAAGAGGCCCTTGCCGCCGATGTCGGCGAGCGGCTGGTCCAGGATCTGGTCGCCCCGCGTCGTCATCCCGAGGATGCGCACGTCGCATTCGGGATGAAGCGCGGCGAGGCGCGCCCGGATGTGCTCGGCCTGCCACATGGCGAGCGCGGATTCGCGTGTCGCGATTGTCAGGCGTGGTGGAATGGAAATGCTCATGCCTCCCATTGTACGTTGGGCGCTTCCGTGACCCAGCGAACGAACCGGGGCCAAATCCGCATCTACATCTTTGCGGTGGGGTCGAACTGTATGACGCCGAAGAGATTGCCTTCCGTGTCTTTCCCGTACCCCAGCCAACCGATGGTCGGGACCGGCATTTTCGGCACCGCCAGCGATCCGCCCAACGCCGGAATGCGTTTCAAATAGGCGTCGACGTCGCTCACGTCGACCGTGCAGACAAACGCGTTGACAGGCTGCAATTCGGCGGGTCCCGGGCTGCGTCGCTGCAGTAGTCCGCCGTCGATGCCGGGCGTGCCCTTTTCTCCGGTCGTGACGACCCAATAAGGCATGTCGCCCCATTTCTCGAATTTCCAGTCGAACAGCGTGCGATAGAACGTGATGGCACGCTCCGGATTGTCGGCATGAATTTCGAAGTGCACGGGACGCGGCATGGGGATTTCCTCGAAAGCCTCCGGGCGAGCCGGGATGGCCGCGCGGCGGGCCGGTTATGATACTGCGGTCGAATCGCCAGGGACACCCTCGCCATGCGCATCGTAATCACCGGCGGCGCCGGATTCCTGGGCCGCAAGCTCGCCGCCGCGCTGCTTGCCCGCGGCACGCTGACTGACGCGCGAGGCGCTGCGCGTTCCATCGAGCGCATCACGCTCGTCGACGTCGTCGCGGCGCCTGCCGATGCGGATCCGCGCGTGCAGGTCATGGCCGGCGACCTCGCCGACCCCGCGCTCGTCGACGCCGCGGTCAAAGGCGGCGCCGACACCGTATTCCACCTGGCCGCCGTCGTGAGCGGCGAGGCCGAAACCAATTTCGACCTCGGCTGGCGCGTCAACGTCGACGCCACGCGGCTTCTGCTCGAGCGCTGCCGCAGCCTGCCGGCGCCGCCGAAATTCGTGTTCACGAGCTCGTGCGCGGTGTTCGGCGGGCCGCTGCCCGATCCCATTCCGGACAGCCAGGCCCTGTGGCCGCAGTCGTCGTATGGCAACCAGAAAGCGGTCGGCGAATTCCTGGTCTACGATTTCACGCGCAAGGGCTTCATCGACGGCCGCAGCTTGCGGCTGCCGACGATCAGCGTGCGGCCGGGCAAGGCCAACAAGGCCGCTTCGTCGTTCGCGAGCGGCATCCTGCGCGAGCCGTTGAACGGGGTCGAGGCGATCTGCCCGGTCAGTCGCGAGACGCGGATGTGGCTCCTCTCGCCGCGCGCCGTCATCGCCAACATGATCATCGCCCACGAGGCGCCGGCCGCGGCGTTCGCGCATACGCGCAGCATCAACGTCCCGGGCATTTCGATTCCCGTCGTCGGCATGATCGACGCGCTGCGCCGCGTGGCGGGCGACGCCGTCGCAAACCGCGTCGTGTGGCGGCTCGACCCCGCCATCGACCGCATCGTGCAGACGTGGCCGGTCAACTTCGACACCGTGTTCGGGCGTTCGCTCGGCATGAAGGGCGACGCCGACTTCGATGGCATCGTCCGCCAGTACATCGCGGACGAATTGCGCCCGCGTGCCTGAGAGCCGCGAGCGGTCGATGGCCGCGCCGTTCAATCCGCTGGCCGTCGCTGAAACCGTTGCGCGCAACATCGTGCCGGTCGCCGGCATCCTGTTCTTCGGATGGCAGGCGGCGAGCGTGCTGACGCTCTATTTGCTCGACACCGTCCTGATGATGGCGGTGATCATCGCCGGCGTCGCCCGCGAATTCGTGCCGCCGCCCGCCGACGACGGCTGGGCCGCGCAGTTGAATGGCGAAGTGGGAAACGTCGGCATACCGCTCGTTCTCGCCGCCTTCATCGCGATTCCGATCGGCGTGCCGCTGATCTTCATGACCGGCGGGGACCTCGACGGATTATGGGCGGGAGTGAGCACACCGTCGTTTCGCACCGGCGTGCTGGTCCAGATCGGGATGGCGTCATGGTCCTGGGTCGGACTTCGCGCGGCAATCGATGCCGGCGCGACGCTGGACCAGTTGCGGCTGAAGCGCCGTTTCGCGCTCGTGTTCCTGCGCTGGATGGTTCTGCTGATGGTCGCCTATTTCGGCGTCGGCTTCTGGTTCGGGGAATGGAGCGCGTTCATCTTCGTCGCCCTCTACGCCGGAACGTCGATCGTCATCGACATCGCGCCCGACCGCTTCCTGCGCGCGATGCCGGGCGGCGCCGAGGACGCCGATCCACCGCCCGGTGAAACGCGGCGAGCGAGCGTCGAGCAACGACTGGTCGACAGGTTTCGCCAGAAGCGCAAGCGCTGAACCTCACGCCGCAGCGGCGACCGGCTCCACCGCTGCCATCGCTTCGAGCAAGAGTCCCGGGCCCGCGTCGCGCAGCTTCGCCGCGTCCGACAGGATCCGCCGGAAGTGGCGCCCGCCAGGGCATCCGTGATACAGCCCGAGCACGTGCCGCGTGATCGCGCGCAGCAGCACGCCGCACGCGAGTTGCGACTCCGCATAAGGAACCAGCGCATCAATTATATCGGCGCGCGAACGCGCCGGCCGCGCATCGCCGAAGACGCGCGCGTCGGCGTCCGCGAGCAGCCAAGGATCGTGGTACGCGACGCGGCCCAGCATCACGCCGTCGACGTTGCCGAGTTCCCGTTCGATATCCGCCCAATCGGCGAGACCCCCATTGCCGACAATGGTCAGCGCGGGAAAATCCCGTTTCAGCTGATGCACGACATCGTGGCGCCCTTCG
>JBDTLY010000034.1:0-14679 GCA_039934535.1 Casimicrobiaceae bacterium
GGGATAGTGGGATAGAGTTGCGACCGAGAATCGCCGTTACCATCCCACAATCCCACAATCCCACCAACCGACCATCCCACCGGCCCACGAACCCACCATCCCACCAACCGGCCACCTTTCCAACCGGCAACCCCAGCCGTACCTTACGCACTGCTGCCAGGCTGACCCGTAGGTCGAAGCACAAGCGGTAGTTAGCGGTCCCCGCTCCACACCCCACGTCGGTGTGTCGCCGGGCCCCCAAACTTCCAGGAGTGCTCCCAGCGCGGGTCGCGTCGTGGTTTCACTCGTATCCGCGAATGATCGCGGTGGGGCATAGATCAAATGGATCTTCAGGCAATTATTGCCGGTTTGGGCGTACTCCTTGTCGCCGTGCCGGCTTCTTTGTTTTTGGGACGCAAGTACGGCCGCGACGGGGAGCTGCTTGTAGCCGAAGATACCCGCGATGACGAAGGATGCCATGATCAGGATGATCATGACCGGGCGGCGGCGCCGGACCTGCCGCCCGTATGGCGCGGATCCCCGGTGAGCGCGGCGGCGGTGCTGGCCGCCGCTCGTGCGGCCGCCGGCGACGACGAGCCCGCGCAGTCATGGCTCGAATCGCTGTTCGACGAAGGCGTGCTGTCGCAGTACGCGGAGACGGGCGACGCCGCGTTGCGCGAGGTCGATCGCCGCTGGCGCGAGGGATTTCAGCAGTTCGCGGCGCTGTGGGAGGCCGCTGCGCAGGCCGAGGAACGGTGGCGACAACAGCCGCGCGACGTCGGCGGCACGGGCAAGTCGCACGTCGTGAACGTCGACGACCTCATGTATGTCGCGAGCGGCCGTTTCGCGCCGCCGGCGGCGCGCACGGTCCATGGCGCGCTGATCGTCGCGCAGGCGGATTCCGCGTACGTCGACGCGCTGCGCGGCGAGATCACGTCCGCGACCGCGAAGATCGCCGGCTTCTGCCCCTGGTTCGACGCGATATGGGAGAAGGCGCAGCGCGATCCGGCCGGCATCGTCGCCGCGCGGGCGTTGCTCGCGCACGCGCAGCAGGACGCGGAGATGGAGGAGCGCCGGCAGGCGGCGACGGCGGAGGTGCACGCGCGACTGTTCGACGACGCAAGAGCCGAGATGTGCAGCCGCATCACGGCGATTCTCATGCTCGTGCCCACGGGCGACAAGGACCTCGAGCCGGGGGCCGCCGAACGTCTGCTGGAGGACTTCACCGTGTTCCAGCGCGCGTGCACGCGTGTGCTCGAGATGGGCGGCGCGGCGCCCGGATACGACGCGTTGCGCCTCGCCACGGAAAGGCTTTCGATGCTGGCATTCGGCGCGCAGTCGGCGCTCGGCCGGTGCGAGGAGGTGAGGGGCATCAACGCCATCTTCCTCGCGCCGCAACGGCTGATCTTCGGCGTCGCGGTCCTCGGCGTCGTCGTGTACCTGCGCGTGCCCGCGTTCATCCTGGCGGCGCTCGGCGTGGTGGTGGCGGCGGTCGTCTATCGCTGGTACATCGGGTTTCACGCGACCGAGGACGCGCTCGGCAAGCTACGCACCTTCGGCTTGCATGCGAGGACGTTTCTCCGGAAAGGCTCCCGCACCGAATGAAAAAAAGGGCCCGCTGGGGGCCCTTTCGTACGTGCTTCGGCGCGATGTCAGACGCGGCGTCGGTATTCGCCCGTGCGCGTGTCGATCTCGATGTTGTCGCCCGTGGAAACGAACAGCGGCACCTGCACCTGGAAGCCGTTGGCGATCTTCGCGGGCTTCATCACCTTGCCCGACGTGTCGCCCTTGACCGCGGGCTCCGTGTAGTTCACTTCACGGACGACCGAGGTCGGCAGCTCGACCGAAATGGCCTTGCCGTCGTAGAACGTGAGCTCGCACTCGAGGCCATCGGCGAGGTAGTTGATCGCGTCGCCGAGGTTTTCGGCCTCGACTTCGTGCTGGTGGTACTCCTGGTCCATGAACACGTAGAGCGGGTCCTGGAAGTACGAATACGACACCTGCTTGCGCTCGAGCTGGATCACGTCGAACTTCTCGTCGGCGCGGTAGATCGTCTCGGTGCCCGAACCGGACAGCAGGTTCTTGAGCTTCATCTTGACGACCGACGCGTTGCGGCCGGATTTCGAGAATTCGGCCTTCTGGACCACCATCGGGTCCTTCCCGACCATGATCACGTTGCCGGCGCGGATTTCCTGGGCGATTTTCATTGCGGCACCTGAAATTGCTTTTTGGGTAACCAAGCGGTTGATTTGGAAAGCCTTTGATTATAACCGATCCGAGGCGGCCCTGACCAGCCCGGTCGCAAGTTCGGGCAATGCCGTCAGTTGGTCCGACCAGATCTTGCCGTGCCGCAGCAGGGCGGGACGGGCGGCGGCGAAGGCCCGCCACGCGCCGTCGATGTCGTCATTCGCGGTTGCGCCGTTCCATGCCTTGAACATCCTTCGGACGGCGGCCGCCTCGGACGGTCCGAGCGCGTCCACATAGCGATCCACGAAGGCATCGAGTTTTGCGAGGTGGGCGTTTTCCGCTTGCGGGTAGATGTGCCACACGAACGGCCGCGCCGCCCACTGCGCGCGCACGAAGGAATCCTCGCCGCGGACGAAATTGACGTCGCACGACCACAGCAGGCGATCGAAGACCTCCTGCGTCACGAACGGCACCGAGTGCAGCGTCAACTGACCGCGCGACACCGGGCGACCGGGATGGGGCACGTTGCCGGCGGTCCACGCATCAATCGCGCCCGCGGCGACGCCGTCGGGAACGAGGCACGATACGCGTTCGTCGCCGTCGGCCCAGGCGTCGAACAACGCGGGCACGGCCGGACCCGGATAGCAATAGAACGACACGCGGCATTCGCCCGGCGCCGGCACGGGCAGCGCGAGGGTTTCCCACAGATGCTCGCGCGCCTTCGGGTCGCGCCGAAATGCATCGCGGGCCTCGATCAGGCCGGCCTCGCGCTGCAGTCCCCCCGCCGCGCTCGTGAAGCCGGGAAACCAGAATCGTCTCGTGAGCGCCAGCCGCGGGTGCGGCGAGGGCAGCCCGTGCGCGGAGTCGATCCACGTTTCGGCGGAAAGGTATTCGAGCACGACCCACACGGGCGGGGGCGATGCGCGCGCCATCGCGGCCGTGTAGCCGTCCGGCAGGCCGCAGCCGAACGCCTCGACGACGACGTCCGCGGAGGCAACCTCGGCGAACGGGGACCTCCATTGCCGGATTTCAATGCCATCGACGCGCTGCGGGTCGCATCCCGCGTCGACGCCGGGCACGAAGCGCGCGAGCGGGCGCAGTTCGTCGATCCAAAGACACACGGCAAGCGAATGCTCGTGCGCAAGCTGCCGCGCGAGGCGCCAGGCCACGCCGGCGTCGCCGAAATTGTCGACGACCTTGCAGAAGATGTCCCAGCGTGCGGTCATGAAGGTCCGGCGGGCGTGCGCAGCCGTCCGTCCGCATTATCGCGCGCCCGATCGCCGCGGGCATAATGCGCTTGACCGCCGTGGAGGAACGCATGCCCGGATCGCCCGTACTTCCCCTGACCATCGACGTCATTTCGGACGTCGTCTGTCCCTGGTGCTACGTCGGCAAGCGCCGGCTCGAAGCGGCGCTCGCCCTCGTCGCGAAAGAAGGTGCCGTCGGCGAGGTCTCGGTGCGCTGGCATCCATTCGAGCTCAATCCCGAATTGCCGGCCGCGGGACTCGACCGGCGAGCGTACCTCGAGGCGAAGTTCGGCGGCCCGGAGCGCGCGGCGGAGATCTACGAGAGGCTGCGCGCGGCGGGCGCGACGGTGGGCATTCCGTTCGCGCTCGACCGCATCGCGCGGCAGCCCAACACGCGCGACGCGCACCGGCTCGTCGCATGGGCCCAGGCGCGCGGCAATGCGGAACCGCTCGTCGAAGGGCTGTTCGCCGCGTACTTCCTCGAAGGCCGGAATCCGGGCGAGCGAGACGTGCTGGCGGCCATCGCGGGCGAGGCGGGCGAGGATTCCGCCGCGGCGCGTGCGATGCTGGAGTCGGACGAAGGCCGCGACGCGGTCGAGGCGTCCGAGCGGCGCGCGCAGGAAATCGGGATCGGCGGCGTGCCGTTCTTCATCTTCAACGGGCGCCTCGCGGTGTCGGGCGCGCAGGAGCCGAAGATCCTGGCGCAGGCGATGACTGAGGCAGCGAAGGCCGGCACCGCCTGAGAGCGCGGCGGCCGGCTACTTCAGCGACGGATCCGGGGTCGCGCCGAAGTTGTCGCCGCCGGCGTTGTCGCTGACGTAGTTCGTGAACACCGGCGTGCCGCCACACGGGTTTGTCGTGCACGGCGTAAAGAGCGAGCCCGACGACTGCAGAAAGCCGGCGACCGCGTTGCGGAACACGCCGTTGCGCGACGCGGCCGCAATGGTCGTGCTGCCGGTCGTCACTGTGCTGACGCCGGTCTGCAGGTTCTCGACGACGTCGTTGCCTGTGGAGCCGATCGTCGCGGTGCCCCCTCCTTGCGAAAATGCGAAGACGCCGTTGAAATTGCGCGTAATGAGACTGTTGGTCATGTGAATCTGTGCGATCGCGGACGCGCCGCTGCCCTCGGCATAGACACCCGTGCCGGTGTCGTTGTCGGTGATGGTCGTGTCGTCGATGGCGATGCGCGTCGTGCCGGCGGTTGTCTGCAACGCCTCGATGCCGAACAGCCCGCTGTCGGACACCAGCGCGCGCGTGACCGTGCCGTTGGCGCCGCCCGTCATCTCGATGCCGGTGCCCGCGCTTGACGAGATGCGGCTCCGCACGACGCTGACTTTCGCGGCGGCGTTGACGAAGACGCCTTCCTGCCCGCTGCCGACGATCGACGTCCGCGTGACCACCACGGTGCCCGTGCCCTCGACGCGCACGCCGTTGCCGCCCATCGACGAGATTTGACAGCCCGCGACGTTGAGACGCGCGCCCTGAACGAACCGAACGCCATGTGCGCCGCCCTGCCCATTGATCGTGAGTCCCTGCAGCGTGACATTGATGCCGGCGCCGTTGACCGTGATGCCGTCGCCCGAGAGAACGGAGATGCCGGCGTAGATGCCCGCGGGAACGACGATCGACACCGACTTGCCGATCGTCACCGCGCCATAGCCCGCCGAATCGAGGACGACGATCTCGCCGCCGGGATCGGTCTGCACCAGCGCCGCGGTGAAGCCGCGGCACGGCGAGGACAGCGAGCAGGCATTGGTATCGAGTCCGAACGACGCGACGAACGTGCGGCCGATGGCCGCGGCCTCCGGCGCCAGGGTGACGAGCGCGAGCGCGGCGAGCGATGCGCAGGCGGTGCGGCGCACGGTGGAGCGATCAATCACAGCAGCGCGTCGCCCGTGGCCGTGCCGTTCGTGGTGTTGTCGCGCACGTAATTGGTGACCGGGCTGAAGAGGATGCCGCCGCCGGTGGCGTTGAAGCCAGTGGCGTTGTAGAAGACCGCGTTCCATGAGACGCGTGCGACGGAACCGGCGCCCGACACGAGCACGCCGGACGACGAGTTCTGGACGACCTGGTTGTTGACAATGCCGGCAGTCACATTGCCGCCGCCGGTCGAGTTGAGCTGGATGCCGTTGAGATTGCGGGTGACCGTCGTTCCGGTGACGTCGAGGCGCGAGACCAGCGAAGCAGCGACCGTTTCTGCGTAGATCCCATCATTTGTGTTGTCGGCGACCACCGACGACAGGATGGCGACGCGCGTCGCCGAGACGACGCCATGCACCGAAATCCCGCGGCTTGCATTTTTTACGACCGTCGTGTGCTCGATGGTCGCGTTGGCGCCGGCCCGGATCGCGATCCCCGTTTGGGCGTTCGATTCGACGAGCGACTCCGCGATGGTCGCGACCGCGGCCGCGTTGATGTGGATGCCGATTCCGGAGTTGCCGATGACCGTGGTGTCCGAGATCGTGATCGTGCCGGCGCCGTCGACCAGGATGCCTTCCTGTCCCATGTTGCTGATGGTGCAGCCATCGACATCGAGCCGCGAGCCCTGCGTGAAATGGATGCCGACCGATCCACCCTGGCCGTTGATGGTGAGGCCCTTCAGCGTGACATTGATGCCGGCCGTGTTGATCGTGATGCCCTCGCCCGTCAGCACCGACACGCCGGCGTAGATGCCGGGCGGAGAGATGATCGACACCGACTTGGTGATGATCACGGGCCCGTAGCCGGCGGAATCGAGCACGATGATTTCGCCCGCATTGTTGGTGACCGTGATCGCCGCGCCGAACGAGCGGCAGGGAGACACAAGCGAGCAGGTGTTGACGGTGTTGGCGTCGGCGCCGTTCGGCGAGACAAAAGTCCGTTGGGCGATTGCATGCACGGCCGTCGCCGGGAGCGCGATGGCGAGCGCAGCGGCGAAGCGCAGCAGGTTTTGCATCGGGCCGCGGCGGTTACGCTGGTGAGGCATCGTCGATCTCCGGGTGTAGCGGGTTGCCGGCTCGCCGCGATTGAATATGGAAACGCGCGGCAACCGGAGTTGTGCGCATTTTAGCATCCTGCGATGACAGGCCGGACCGTTTGTCCGCAGCGAAAGCCTTTCGTCGCCGTGCAGCGCACTTACTGTCGCCGTAGCACGACACTCCGATCGACTCGCGCCATCCCTCCCGCGAGCCGTCCACTGCCGGGGGCCGCCGCGGCGTCCGATTCCAATGTCCGAAAATGGCGAGTCCGGTGGAGTCGGCACGCGCATAATCGCGCCATGCCGCTCGATCCCGACGCCTGCTATCGCGCACTCGCGGCACACGATTCCCGTTTCGACGGACGCTTTTTCGTCGGCGTCTCATCGACGCGGATCTATTGCCGGCCCGTGTGCACGGTGCGCATGCCGCGTCGCGAGAACTGCCATTTCTTCCCGAGCGCTGCGGCCGCCGAAGTCGCGGGATACCGTCCCTGCCTGCGCTGCCGTCCGGAGCTCGCCCCGGGTCATGCGAGCGTGGACGCTTCAGAGCAACTCGCCCGCGGCGCCGTCAGCCTGATCGAGGACGGCGTGCTCGACGCCGGCGGCATCGAGCACCTCGCCGAGCGCGTGGGCGTCACGAGCCGGCACCTGCGCCGCATCTTCGAAACGCAGTATGGCGTTTCGCCCATCGAATACGCGCAGACGCAACGGCTGCTGCTCGCGAAGCGGCTGCTGACCGACACGGCCTTGCCGGTGACGGAGATTGCGCTCGCGAGCGGCTTTGCAAGTGTGCGCCGCTTCAACGCGCTGTTTCGCTCGCGTTACCGGATGGCGCCGGGCCGGCTGCGCGCTCGCGCCGACGCCGGCGTGCTGCCGTCGACGCTTTCGTTCGAGCTCGCTTTCCGGCCGCCCTACCACTGGGACGCGATGCTCGAATTCCTGCGCGCCCGGGCGATCGCCGGCGTCGAAAGCGTGACCGAAACGGCCTACGCGCGCAGCATGTCGATCACCCACCGCGGCACGTCGTACACCGGGCGCGTCGAGGTGCGGCTTGGGCGGCGCAAGCAGGCGCTCGCGATTGCCGTGTCGCCGTCGCTCGCCCGCGCGGTGCCCGCGGTGCTGTCGCGCGTGAAGCACGCATTCGACCTCACGTGCGACCCGGCGGTCGTCGCCGCGGCGCTCGGCGAGCTTGCCGCTCCGCGTCCCGGACTGCGGGTCCCCGGAACTTTCGACGGTTTCGAGCTCGCGGTGCGCGCCATCGTCGGCCAACAGGTCTCGGTGCGCGGCGCGCGCACGGTCCTGGGCCGGATCGCCGGAAACTTCGGAGAGGCGCTGGCGGGCGGGGACGGCGACATCGCGCGGTTGTTCCCGACCGCGGCCCGGCTTGCCGACACCGCGCCGGCAGCGCTCGCAGCGCTTGGCATGCCGCTTTCGCGGGCGCGGACGATCGTCACGCTCGCGGAAGCCGTTTCCGCCGGCGATATTTTCCTGCAGCCCGAGAGCGACATCGAGACGACGCTCGAACGGCTGCGGAACATTCGCGGCATCGGCGCCTGGACCGCGCATTACATCGCCATGCGCGCGCTGCGCTGGCCGGATGCCTTTCTCGAGGGCGACCTGATCGTCCGCAAAGCGCTCGGCGTCACGCAACCTGCGCGCGCGCTGGCGCTGGCGGAAGGATGGCGTCCGTGGCGCGCCTATGCCGTCATCCATCTCTGGAGGTCCATGCAATGAAGGCAATTGTCCATTTCGATTTCGTCGACAGCCCCCTTGGCCGCATGCGCCTCACCGCGGTGCGCGAGGGCCTGACCAGCATCTCGTTCGACGGCGACCGCTACGCGCCGCCGCTGGATTCTGCATGGGTTCGCGACCCCTCCTTTCCGGCGTTGCGTCGCGCGGCCATGCAGCTCACCGCGTATTTCGCCGGTGAACGACGCGTGTTCGAGTTGCCATTGGCGCCGACGGGCACGCCATTCCAGCGCACCGTGTGGGACGCGATAGCCGCCGTCCCCGCGGGCGACACGATTTCGTACGCGGAACTTGCGCGGCGGTCCGGCCATCCCGGGAGCGCGCGCGCCGCGGGCGCGGCGACCGGCAGGAATCCGATCGCGATCGTGGTTCCGTGCCATCGGATCATCGGCGCCGACGGCTCGCTGACGGGCTACGCGGGCGGTCTCGACCGCAAGCGCGCATTGCTCGCGCTGGAGCAGCAAGTCGCGCGAGTGCGTTCCGCCGCCTGATGAGAAGTGAGGATCTCGTCCGGCTGACGCTGCTCGCCGCGATCTGGGGCGGCTCGTTCATCTTCATGCGCGTGCTGGCGCCGGTGCTGG
Source organism: Casimicrobiaceae bacterium (assembly GCA_039934535.1). Classification (GTDB taxonomy): domain Bacteria; phylum Pseudomonadota; class Gammaproteobacteria; order Burkholderiales; family Casimicrobiaceae; genus CAIWHR01. The sequence goes on from JBDTLY010000034.1 coordinate 8,700, forward strand.
GTCCGGTCATCACGGCGACCGCGCGTGTATCGATCGCCGGCATTGCATTGATCGCCTGGTTCCGGGTCACCGGGTTCGACGCCGACCTGCGCGGGCAATGGCGGCACTTTGTCGTGATCGGCGTGCTCAATTCCGCGATTCCGTTCGTGCTTTTCTCGTTTGCCGCGCTCCATATCCCCGCGTCCTACTCGGTCATCCTCAACTCGGCGACGCCACTCTTCGCCGCGTTGCTCTCCGCCGTGTTCCTGGCGGAGCGGCTGACGCTCGCCAAGATTGGCGGTCTCATCGCGGGCGCGAGTGGAGTGGCGTTGGTGAGCAAGGCGGGCCCGGTCGTACCGGACGCGCTGTTCGGCTTGTCGATCGCGGCTTGCCTCGGCGCGGCGCTCCTGTACGCGGCGTCGAGCATTTACATGAAGAAGTACGCGGCCGGCGCGAAGCCCATGGCCATCGCGGGCTGGAGCCAGGTCGCCGCCGGAATCGTATTGCTTCCACTCGTGCCGTTCGCGCCTCCGCGCGGCGACGTCACCGGCGTGGTCGTCGCGAACGTGCTCGCGCTCGCGTTGTTATGCAGCGCCGTCGCGTACCTACTCTATTACCGTCTCATCGCCGACATCGGACCGACGCGCGCGTTGACGGTGGCCTTCCTGATGCCGCTGTTCGGAATGACCTGGGGCGCGTTGCTGCTCGGCGAGACGATCACGTGGCCGATGATTTCGGGCTGCGCGCTCATCGTCGGCGGCACGGTCGCGGTCGTGCGGCCCGACGGACGCGCATAGCGCGGCTCGCACCGCCGCATCGTCACGCGGCGCGGCGTTCTGGTTCATGTCGCGCGTCCAGTAGGCGTGCGCGCGCGTCATGGCGTGAGGATAGCTGCGCAACAAATGACGAGGGCCCCGCGCGGGGGCCCTCGTCGACTGCAATTGCGTGAAGCTTATTTCTTCGCAGCGGCCGCGACAGCGGACAGCAGGCCGTCGGCGCCCTTGCTGTGGGCGTCGCCGCGGACGAGGACGTCAGGCGGCAGCACCTTCTTGCCGTAGAACGCCTGGTTCCAGTCGTCGGTCGCGGTCACGACCGTGCCGTCGAGGTTCACGCCGCCGTAGATTCCCTTGGCGAGCGAGAACGTGATCAGGTCCGCGACGATGTCGCTCTTCGCGCCGGCGCCGACCGGACCTGCTGCAATGCTGGCGTCGCCGCCCATCTTGAACGATGTCGCGAGCAGCGAATTGAAGCCCTTGTCGGTCATCACCAGCGTGACGTTCTCCGACACCGAGATGCCGGCCTGGAAGCCGACGCTCGCTGTCGCCATCGTGTAGAACACGGGTCCGAGCCACTTGCCGCTCTTCGGATCGCGCGCGACGACAACGGCACGGCCGCCGGAGCCGCCGAAGATGAAGCCGGCCTTTGCAATTTCAGGCGCGATGATGACGGCCTTCGCGCGGTGGAAATTCTGCTTGAGCCAGGTCATCTGGGGATCGCCCAGGAAGTTGCCCAGCGACTTCTGTGCTTCGTTGACCAGTTTCTGCTGGTCGGACTGGGCCATCGCAGACGGCGCGAAAAACGCGACCGACGCGGCGGCCAGCATCGTGATGCCGGTGAATCTTATGAATTGCTTCAACATGGGTGAAACTCCTCAGCGAGGGAAACAGGGAATGTTGCATACGCCGGTCTGAGTTCACCGCCGGCGACGGGGAAGCATTATACGCCACGGCGGCCTCGATAGCCATTGAGCGGGTCCCGGCGAATGTTGCCGCGGTTACTCCGCGAGCAGGTCGTGCACCGTCGCGGCGACGACCTTGGTCGCGCGCCGCAAGTCCTCGAGCAGCAGGTTCTCGTCGGGCCGTTTCGCGTTGGACTCGGCGATCGTCCGCGGGCCGGCGCCGTACATGACGATGGGCACGCCGTGCTCGCCGTACAGCCGGGCGTCGGCGTAGAGCGGGACGCCCACGGCAGGAATGTCCTCGCCGAACGCTTCCCTGGCGTGGCGCTGGATCGCCGTGACGAGTTTTTCGTGCCCGGGAAGCGGCGTCAGCGCGTTGGCGAGAAGCAGCCGCCGGATCTCGACGCGGATGCCGTCGTGGCCCGCGGCCGCGTTCTCGATCAACGCGCGCACGCGCGCCTCGACTTCCGCGGGATTCTCTTCCGGCGTCATCCGCCGGTCCATCCGGAAGGTCATCCGGTCGGGCACGACATTGGTGTTGATGCCGCCGCTGACGAGCCCCACGATCATCGTCGGATGGTCGATGCCGGGGGCGCGCGACTTCTTCGTCCTCAGCGCGTCGGCTTCGGCGTAGATCGCGTTGAGAATTGCGACGCCGGCCCGGAACGCGTCGCGGCCGCTCTCGGGCATTGCGCCATGCCCCGATTTGCCGTGGACGGTCACCTCGAACTGCAGGCAGCCGTTGTGCGCGGTGACCACCGCATAGCTGAAGCTCGCGGCGATCGCGTAGTCCGGATTCGTCAATTTGTTGTCGAGCAGGAATCCCGGCCCCGCGAGGCCGCCGAGTTCTTCGTCATACGTGAAATGGAGTTCGATGGTGCCGTTGAGCCGCGCGCCCTGTTCGGCCTGCGCGCGCAGCGCCGCGAGTGCATAAGTGAACGTCGCGATGTCGGATTTCGAGACGGCGACGCCGCGCCCGTACATGCGGCCGTTCTCGATCACGCCTTCGTACGGCGGCTTCGTCCACCCTTCGCCGGGCGGGACGACGTCGCCGTGCGCATTGAGCGCGACGACCGGCCCGCCGCTGCCGAAGCGCTGGCGCACGATCAGGTTGGTGACGCTCTTCATACCATACGCGCGCAGGAACTCGGTCGGAACGGGATGGCGCTCGACGGTGAATCCGAGCGCGGTCAACAATTCCGCAGCCTTCTCCGCTGCCGGCGCGTTGTCGCCCGGTGGAGTGTCGGACGGCACGCGGACGATCGCGCGCAGGAATTCGACCTGCTCGGCGTGATGGGCGTCGATCCAGCGGCCGAGTTCCTCCGTTGCACTCATGGCCGATAGTTCTCGAGAAAATGCAGCAGCACGGATGTCGCGGTCTCCGCATCCTCGGCGGTCATCGTCTCGTCCGGATGGTGACTGATCCCGTTGTTGCCGCAGCGGACGAACAGCATCGCGGTCGGCGCCACGGCGGGGAATTCCATCGCATCGTGGCCGGCGCCGCTCGGCAGGCGCCGCACGGGAATTCCGTGCGCCGCGATGGCCTGCGCGAACGCATCCTGCAGCGCAGGGTCGCAGGGCGCGGCATCCGCCGTGAAGAGATCCGCGAGGTCGACGCGTACGCGACGGCGCTGCGCGATCCCCGTGCAGCCTGCGCGGATGGCCGCGATCGCCGCGCGGCGCAAGGCATCGTCGCCCGAGCGGACATCGATCGTGAACGCGACATCCTGCGGAATCACGTTGACCGCGCCCGGAAGCACCGACATCTTGCCAACCGTGCCGACGAGGCCCGCATGGGTTTCGCAGTGACGCTCCACGAAGAGCACCATCTCGCTCGCCGCCGTCAACGCATCCTGGCGCGTGCCCATCGGCACTGTTCCCGCATGGCCCGCAAGTCCGGTCACCCGGACGTTGAGCCGCGAGGCGCCGGCGATGGCCGTGACGACGCCGACCGGCAGTCCCTCGTTCAGCAGGACGGGACCTTGTTCGATGTGCGATTCGACGTAGGCGACGACGTCCTTTCCGCGCCGGTCGATGTCGCGCCAGCGGTCGGGTTCGCCGCCGAATGCGACGAGCGCCTGCCGCATCGTGACGCCGTTGTCGTCGGCCTTGTCGAGCCATGCGGGATCGAACTTGCCCGCCATGGCTTTGCTGCCGATCAGCGTCGCGCCGAAGCGCACGCCTTCCTCGTCGCCGAAGCCGACGACCTCGAGCGTGTAGGGAAGCCGGATGCCGCGATCGTGAAGATCCTTGACGCAAGCGATGGCGGTGATGATGCCGAACAGGCCGTCGTACTTCCCGGCGTTGCGCACGCTGTCCTGGTGCGAGCCCGTCATCACGACGGGCGCTTTCGGATCGGCGGCCTCGTAGCGTCCGACGATGTTGCCGAACGCGTCGAAATCGGCGTTCATCCCGGCCTGCCGCATGAGATCGATCAGATAGTGGCCGGCCTGCTTGTGCTCGTTGCTGAGATAGGTGCGCGTGACGCGCGGCGCGTCCTCGGTGAATTGCGCGAGCACGTCAGACTGGCGGAGGAGTTCGGTTCCGAATCGCATGGGGTGATTTACTGGCAGGATTCTACGGGACAGCCTTCATCGCGCTGTCGGGTCGAGCGTCACGAGGATGGCCCTGAAATCGTTGACGTTGGTCAGCGTGGGACCGGTCACCACGGCGTCGCCGATCGCGCCGAAGAAGCCGTGGCCGTCGTTGTTCGCGAGGGCATCGCGGGGACGAATGCCGGCCGCCCAGGCGCGGGCAAGCGTGTCGGGCGCGACGATCGCCCCGGCGATTTCCTCCTGGCCATCCACGCCGTCCGTGTCGCCGGCGATGGCGTAGATGCCCGGCTCGCCTTCGAGCGCAATCGCGAGCGCAAGCAGGAATTCGACGTTGCGCCCGCCGCGGCCCTTGCCGCGCACGGTGACGGTGGTCTCGCCGCCCGAGATCAGCACGCACGGCGGCGCGAACGGCTCTCCATGCATGGCGACGTGCAGCGCGATGCCCGCCATCACCTTGCCGACGTCGCGCGCCTCGCCTTCGATCGCGTCGCCGAGGATGGCCGGCGTGACGCCCGCCGCGTCGGCGACCGTTGCCGCGGCTTCGAGCGCCCGCTGCGGCGTGGCGATCATCCGGACGTCGGCGCGCGCGAGGCGTGGATCGCCGGGCTTCACCGACTCGCCCTCGCCGGAGTCGAGAATGCGCCGCACGTTCGGCGGCAAGTCGATTCCGTAGCGGCGAAGCACATCGAGCGCGTCGGCGCAGGTCGTCGGATCGGCGACGGTCGGCCCGGAGGCGATGTCGATGGGATCGTCGCCGGGCACATCCGACATGAGCAACGTCACGACGCGCGCGGGATGGCAGGCGGCGGCGAGACGTCCCCCTTTGATCGCGGACAGATGCCGGCGCACGCAGTTCATTTCGCCGATCGTCGCGCCGGACTTGAGCAGCGCACGATTGACGTCCTGCTTGTCGTCGAGTGTCAATCCCGGCGCGGGCAGCGCGAGCAGCGCCGAGCCGCCGCCCGAGATCAGCGCGATGACGAGATCATCCGCGGCCAGACCGGAGACGAGTTCGACAATGCGCGTCGCAGCCGCAAGTCCCGCCGCGTCGGGAACCGGGTGGGCGGCCTCGACGATTTCGATCCGCTGGCACGGCACCGCGTATCCGTAACGCGTGACGACAATGCCGGTGACGGGGCCCTCCCAGCGGTCCTCGAGCGCCTTGGCCATCGCGGCCGACGCCTTGCCGGCGCCGATCACCAGCGTGCGGCCCTTCGGCGGCTCGGGCAGGTGCGGCGGCAGGCAGCGCGCGGGCTGCGCGGCCTCGATTGCGGCATCGAACATCGCGCGCAGCAGATCGCGCGGAGCGGCCATCTTGGGGCGCCGCTTCAGCGCGCGACCGGCGTATCGCCGATCTCGAAGTTGGCGAGCTTTTCCAGCGCGCGGACGAGCGCCGAGTGGTCGAGGGCCGCAAAGCCGTTCGCCGCGCACGCGTTGAAGAGTTCTTGCGCCGTGGCGGTGTTCGGCAGCGAAACTCCCAGTTCGCGGCCCGTGGAGAGCGCGAGATTCAAGTCCTTCTGGTGCAGCGCGATGCGAAATCCCGGGTTGAAGGTGCGCTTCACCATCCGCTCGCCATGGACCTCGAGGATCCTCGACGACGCGAAGCCGCCCATCAGCGCCTGCCGAACTTTCGCAGGATCCGCGCCCGCTTTCGACGCATAGAGCAGCGCCTCGCCCACCGCCTCGATCGTCAGTGCGACGATGATCTGGTTCGCGACCTTGGTCGTCTGCCCGTCGCCGTTGCCGCCGACCAGCGTGATGTTCTTGC
>JBDTLY010000035.1:0-14478 GCA_039934535.1 Casimicrobiaceae bacterium
ACATCGACGCGCTGCGCGCCGCCTATCTCGACGCCGGCGTCGACGCCGAATGCTTTGCCTTCATCGAGGATATCGTCGCGCGTTACGCGGAAGCCGACCTCGTCGTCTGCCGCGGCGGCGCGACGACGGTCGCCGAACTCGCCGCGGTCGGCGTCGGCGCGATCATCGTCCCGTTGCCAGGCGCCATCGCCGACGAGCAAAGCGGCAACGCCCAATTCCTGGTCGACGCCGGCGCAGGCGAGAGGATCGCGCAAGCGGACCTGACGCCCGAGCGCCTCGCCGCGCGTCTCGTGTCGTGCACGCGCGAGTCGCTCCTCGCGATGGCGCTGGCCGCAAGGAAGGTTGCGCGCCCGGACGCCGCCGAGCGCGTCGCAAACGCGTGCATCGACCTCGGAACGCCCGCGCGATGAAGCACAAGGTGAAACGCATCCATTTCGTCGGCATCGGCGGCGCCGGCATGAGCGGCATCGCCGAGGTGCTCGCGACGCAGGGCTACCAGGTCTCCGGCTCCGATCTCGCCGCGAGCGCCGTCACGCGCCGGCTCGCGGGACTTGGCGTGAAGATTGCGATCGGGCACGATCCGGCGCACGTGGCCGGGGCCGACGCGGTGGTCGTGTCGACGGCCGTCGCGGCCGACAACCCGGAAATCGCAGCAGCGCGGGAATGCGGCGTGCCGATCGTTCCGCGCGCGCTGATGCTGGCGGAGCTGATGCGCCTCAAGACCGGCATTGCCGTCGCCGGCACGCACGGCAAGACGACCACGACCAGCCTCATCGCATCGGTGCTGGCGGAAGGCGACCTCGATCCGACGTTCGTGATCGGCGGCCGACTTCTGTCCGCCGACGCGAATGCGCGCCTCGGCAAGGGCGATTTCCTCGTTGCCGAGGCGGACGAGTCGGACGCCTCGTTCCTGTATCTCTCGCCGGCGCTCGCGGTGATCACCAACATCGACGCCGACCACATGGAGACGTACGGGCACGATTTCGCGCGGCTGAAACGCGCGTTTGTCGACTTCGCGCTGCGGCTGCCGTTCTACGGCGTGGTCGTGCTGTGCATCGACGACGCCAACGTGCGCGAGATCGCGCCGCGGATCGCGAAGCCCACGGTGACCTACGGGCTCGCCGACGACGCGCAGCTACGCGCCACCGACGTCGTGAACGCCGCCGGCCGGATGCGTTTCGTCGCGCGCGCCGCGCGCGCGCCGGACCTGCCGGTCGAGCTCAACCTTCCCGGCGTGCACAATGTGCGCAATGCGCTGGCCGCGATTGCCATCGGCCGCGAGGTCGGCGTCGCCGACGCGGCGATCGCAAGGGCGTTGGCGGAGTTTCGCGGCGTGGGCCGTCGCTTCCAGCGCTACGGCGACGTCACGCTCGAGGGCGGCGGCAAGTACACGCTGATCGACGACTACGGCCACCACCCGGTCGAGATGGCGGCGACGGTCGAGGCCGTGCGCGGCAGCTTCCCGGGCCGGCGGCTCGTGCTCGCGTTCCAGCCGCACCGCTACACGCGCACGCGCGACCTGTTCGAGGATTTCGTGAAAGTGCTGGCTACCGTCGACGCGCTGGTGCTGGCCGATGTCTATCCGGCCGGCGAAGCGCCCATCGTCGCCGCCGACGGGCGCGCGCTGGTGCGGGCCGTGCGGGTCACGGGACAGGTCGAGCCGGTCTTCGTCGAAGCGCTGGCGGACGTGCCGGCCGCGATCCGCGCGATCGTGCGCGACGGCGACGTCGTGGTGACGATGGGCGCCGGCTCGATCGGCCAGGTGCCCGCCCAGCTGGCGGCCGCATGATGATGACCGAGCCGCGCCAGTTCGCAACGCTTCGCGGCAGCGAGACGCGCCAGGCGCGTCTTGCGCGCTTCACGACCTGGCGCTGCGGCGGCGCCGCGGACCGTCTCTACCTGCCGGCCGATCGCGACGATCTCGCGGCGTTCCTGCGGGAGCTGCCGCCGGACGAGCCCGTCACCGTGCTCGGCCTCGGCAGCAACACGCTCGTGCGCGACGGCGGCGTGCGCGGCACGGTCGTGATCATGCACAACCCGGGCGGCGCGCTCGCGGTGGCCGATGGCCTGGTCTACGCGGAAGCGACCGTCGCGTGCCCGAAGCTCGCGCGCTTTGCCGCGCTGCACGACTGCGCGGGCGCGGAATTCCTGGCCGGCATTCCGGGTGCGGTCGGCGGCGCGCTCGCGATGAACGCCGGCTGCTACGGCGGCGAGACTTGGCGCAACGTCGTCCGCGTCGAAGTCGTGCGGCGCGACGGCCGCTTCGAGGTCCGCACGCCGGCCGATTACGCGATCGGCTACCGGAGCGTCCGGCGCGCCGACGGCAGCGCATTCGACGGCATCTTCACCGCGGCCTGGTTCCGGTTTCCGGTGGGGGACGCGACGGCGGCGCGCGCGCGCATCAAAGAGTTGCTGGCGCGGCGCATCGCGACGCAGCCGCTCAACCTGCCGAACGCGGGCAGCGTCTTCCGCAACCCGGAAGGCGACCACGCCGCGCGGCTCATTGAAAGCTGCGGCCTCAAGGGTTTTGCGATCGGTGGCGCAACCGTGTCGGACAAGCACGCAAACTTCATCGTGAATCCGCGCCGGTCGGCGAAGTCCGCCGACATCGAAGCTCTGATCGCGCACGTGCGCGAAACGGTGCGCGCGAAGACCGGCATCGACCTCGAGCCCGAGGTGCGCATCATCGGCGAAAAAGCGAAATGAGCGAATTCGGCAAAGTTGCAGTCCTCATGGGCGGCCCGAGCGCGGAGCGGGAGATCTCGTTCCTCTCCGGCAACGCCGTGCTGAAGGCGCTCGTCGACAGGGGCGTCGATGCGCACGCGTTCGACCCGGCGGAGCGCGACCTGTGGACATTGCGGCAGGAGCGCTTCGACCGGGTCTTCATCGCGCTGCATGGCCGCTTCGGCGAGGACGGAACGGTGCAGGGCGCGCTCGAGACGCTGAAGATCCCGTACACGGGCAGCGGCGTGATGGCATCCGCGCTGGCGATGGACAAATGGCGGACCAAGCTCGTCTGGGAGGCGACGGGCATCCCGACGCCGCGCTATCGGGTGGTGACGGCAGCGACCGACTGGATGCGCGTGGTGGCCGAACTCGGCCTGCCGCTCATCGTCAAGCCCGCACGCGTCGGCTCGTCGATCGGCATCACCAAGGTCGTGTCCGTGGACCGCGACGAACTCGCGCTGGCGCACCTGGAGGCAGAGAAGCACGACGACCTGGTGCTGGTCGAGGAGCTCGTGGCCGGCACCGAGCTCACGGTCGGAATTCTCGCGGGGCGCGCGCTGCCGACGATCCGGATCGAGGCGCCGCAGGGCAATTACGACTACCACCACAAGTATTTTTCCGACGCGACGAAATACTTCTGCCCCAGCGGACTGCCGGAGGCGAAGGCGCGCGAGATCGAAGCCGCGTCGCTTGCGGCGTTCGACATCGTCGGCTGCAGCGGCTGGGGCCGGCTCGATCTCATGCTGCGCGCGGACGGCTCATTCTCGTTCCTCGAGGTCAACACGTCGCCGGGCATGACCGGGCATTCGCTGGTGCCGATGGCGGCGAAGCAGGCGGGCGTTGCGTTCGCCGATCTCTGCCTCACGATCCTGCGGAGCGCGCATGTGGGATGACCCGAAACAGCTGAATGCGATCGCCGCCGGCCTTGCGCTGATCGCGGCGGGCGCGTTCGTGGTCGGGGGCTTCATATGGCTCTTCCGGCAGCCGGCGTTCGAGTTCCGCGAGGTCGTTGTGACGACGGTCCCGGCGCGCGTGAACCCGGCGCAGCTCGAAGCGGTGATCCGCGACGAGTTCGCGGGCACGTTCTTCACGATGAACCTCGATCGCGCGCGCGCGGCGCTGGCCAAGGTGCCCTGGGTCCGGCGCGCGTCGCTGTCACGCCAGTGGCCGCAGCGGCTCGAAGTGACGATCGAGGAGCACGAGCCGTTCGCACGCTGGAACGGCGATGCGCTCGTGAACGCCAACGGCGAAATCTTCGCCGCCGATTTCGACGGCGACGTGCCGCAGCTCGAGGGCGCGGACGCGCGTGCGGCGGAAATCACCACGCGTTTTTCCGAATGGGCGACGGCGCTCTCCCCGCTGTCGCTCGCCCTGCAGGAGATCCACGTTTCGCCGCGCGGGGGCTGGCGCCTGCGCGCCATCGGCCCGGCGGGGCCGCTCGACATGGAGCTCGGCCGTGACGAGCCGGGCGAGCGCCTCGCGCGCTTCGTGACGGTGTACGGCCGCACGATCCAGGCGCTCGCGCGCGCGGGCACGCGCGTCGACCACGTCGATTTGCGTTATCGAAACGGCTTCGCCGCGCGGGTGCCGGGGTTCCATGAACGACCGGCGAAGAAAGCGGGAGCCGCGTGATGGGCGTCGTTCGATTCGAGGGGATGGTGGTCCGATGGTGAAGGAAGCGAAAAATCTGATCGTGGGCCTCGACATCGGGACGTCGAAGATCGTCGCGATCGTCGCCGAGGTGACGCCCGAGGGCGGACTCAACATCATCGGGCTCGGCACGCAGCCGTCGCGCGGCCTGCGGCGGGGCGTGGTCGTCAACATCGAAGCGACGATGTCGTCGATCCAGCGGGTGCTGGAGGAAGCGGAACTCATGGCCGACTGCAGGATCACCGAGGTCTACACGGGCGTTGCCGGCAGCCACATCCGCAGCCTCAACTCGAGCGGCATGGTCGCGATCAAGGAAAAGGAAGTTACGCAGGCCGACATCGACCGCGTCGTCGAGACGGCGAAGGCGATCGCGATCCCGAACGACCAGCAGATCCTGCACATCCTGCCCCAGGAATTCATCATCGACGGGCAGGAGGACGTGCGCGAGCCGCTCGGGATGAGCGGTGTGCGCCTCGAGGTCAAGGTACACATCGTCACCGGCGCGGTGTCGGCGGTCGAGAACATCGTGAAATGCGTGCGCCGCTGCGGGCTCGAGGTGAAGGATGTGATCCTGCAGCCGCTGGCGTCGTCGATCGCCGTGCTGAACGACGACGAGAAGGAACTGGGCGTGTGCCTGATGGACATCGGCGGCGGCACCACCGACATCGCGGTGTTCGCCAACGGCGCGATCCGCCATACCGCCGTGATCCCGATCGCGGGCGACCAGGTCACCAACGACATCGCGATGACGCTGCGCACGCCGACCAAGGAAGCGGAGGAGCTGAAGCTGCGGCACGGCTGCGCGCTGCGGCAGCTCGCCGATCCGAAGGACATCATCGAGGTGCCCGGCGTGGGCGATCGCGCGCCGCGCAAGCTTTCGCGGCAGACGCTGGCGGAAGTGATCGAGCCGCGGATCGAGGAGCTCTACACGCTGGTGCAGGCGGAGCTCCGCCGCTCCGGCTTCGAGGAGCTGCTGTCGTCGGGGATCGTGCTGACCGGCGGCACCGCGCTACTCGCCGGGATGACCGAGCTCGGCGAGGAAGTCTTCCATCTTCCGGTGCGCATCGGCGTGCCGGCCTATGTCGGCGGGCTTGCGGATGTCGTCCGCAGCCCGCGCTACGCGACCGCAGTCGGGCTGCTGCTCGAAGGGCGCGACCAATACCTGCAGGCGCGCGAATCGCGCGCGCGGACGTCGGGGATCTCCGGCGTCGCGGAACGGATGAAGCACTGGTTCAAGGCAAATTTTTGATCAGGGAAGCGGTAACCGGGACAACAACCGAAGCATAGGGTTGCAATCGCAGTAAATCAGACAGGAGAAAGGAGCACACCATGTTCGAAATCATCGACCAGTCCCCGCAAGAGGGCGCAATCATCAAGGTCATCGGCGTTGGGGGCTGCGGCGGAAATGCCGTCGAGCACATGATCAGCAAGGGCCTCGTCGGCGTCGAGTTCATCAGCGCCAACACCGACGCGCAGGCGCTCAAGCGCTCCACTGCGCCTGTCCAGCTGCAGCTGGGCACTACGCTGACGCGCGGCCTTGGCGCGGGGGCCCGGCCGGAAATCGGCCGCGACGCGGCGAACGAGGACCGCGACCGCATCGCCGAGCTGATCGACGGCGCCGACATGCTGTTCATCACCGCCGGCATGGGCGGCGGCACCGGCACGGGCGCCGCGCCGGTCATCGCCGACATCGCGAAGACGATGGACATCCTGACCGTCGCCGTCGTCACGCGCCCGTTCGAGTTCGAAGGCAAGCGCAAAAAGGTCGCGGATGCGGGCATCGAGGAGCTGAAGAAGAAGGTCGACTCGCTGATCATCATCCCCAACGACAAGCTGATGCAGGTGCTGGGGGATGACGTCTCCGTGCTCGACGCCTACGCCTCGGCAAACGACGTGCTGCACGGCGCCGTTTCCGGCATCGCCGAAGTCATCAACAACGCGGGCCTCGTCAACGTCGACTTCGCCGATGTGCGCACCGTGATGGGCGAAGTGGGGATGGCGATGATGGGCTCGGCGGCGGCCGAGGGCGCGGACCGCGCCCGCGTGGCGGCCGAAGCCGCGGTGAAGAGCCCGCTGCTGGAGGACGTTAACCTGCAGGGCGCGCGCGGCGTGCTGGTCAACATCACGGCCTCCGCGAGCCTCAAGATGAAGGAGTATCACGAGGTGATGAGCACGATTCGCGAGTTCATGGCGGAGGACGCGCTGGTGATCGTCGGTACCGTGATCGACGAGGCGATGGGCTCGCGGTTGCGCGTGACGATGGTCGCGACGGGACTCGGGCCGGCGAGTGCCAAGCAGCAACTGCGCACGCCGAACATCGCGCTGGTCGAGCCGGTGCAGGTCGTGCAGCGTACCGGTACGGACAACGTCGGCATGGCGGCGGGCCCGGTCAACTACGATGATCTCGATCAGCCGGCCGTCGTGCGTCGCGGACGCGCGCCGCCGGCGGGCGTCACGCCGGCGTTCGACGCGGCGGAGATCCCGGCGTTCCTGCGTAAACAGGCCGATTGATGAGATTGGTAATGCACCACCGTCGTCCCCGCGCAGGCGCGGACCCAGCGTCGTTCGTCGAAAGTCGCTGGATTCCCGCCTTCGCGGGAATGACGGAATTGAAGGTTAGTCCACCGGCTGGCCCGATGTTCTTTTTCGTGGTACAATTCGTCGCTAACCCCTTGACCCGGCGCGCGATTTGGGCAGGTTGACGACATGCTGAAACAGCGAACCCTCAAGACGACGATCAAGACGACGGGTGTCGGCGTGCATACCGGCGCGCGCGTCGATCTCGTGCTGCGGCCCGCGCCGCCCGACACCGGCATCATGTTTCATCGGGTCGACCTGCCGACACCTGTCGCGATTCCGGCGGACGCGCGACATGTGGGCGACACGCGGCTCTCATCGACGCTGAAGCAGGACGGCGCGTCCATTTCCACCGTCGAGCACCTGATGTCCGCGCTGGCGGGCCTCGGCATCGACAACGCGCACGTCGATGTCGCCGGGCCCGAGATCCCGATCATGGACGGCAGCGCGGGCCCCTTTGTCTTCCTGCTGCAGTCGGCGGGGATCGTCGAGCAGAACGCCGCGAAGAAATACCTGCGCATCGTCGAGACGGTCGAAGCGCGCGACGGCGACAAGTGGGCGCGATTCGACCCCTTTTACGGGTTCAAACTCGACTTCACGATCGATTTCCCGCACCCGATGTTCGGCTCCGAGAACCGGCAGGTGGTCATCGATTTCGCCGAGCATTCCTACGTCAAGGAAGTCGCGCGGGCGCGGACGTTCGGCTTCATGCAGGACGTCGAGGCGATGCGCGCGGCCGGCCTGGGGCTCGGCGGCAGCCTGCAGAACGCGATCGTGCTGGACGACTTCCGCGTGCTGAACGCCGAGGGCCTTCGCTACGACAACGAATTCGTGAAGCACAAGGTGCTCGACGCGATCGGTGACCTCTACCTGCTCGGCCACCCGCTGATCGGCCAGTACACGGCGTTCAAGTCGGGCCATGCGCTCAACAACGCGCTCGCCCGGGCGCTGCTGACGCGGCCCGAAGCGTTCGAGCTCGTCACCTTCAAGGCCGAAAACGACGTGCCCACCGCGTTCCAGGGGTGGCAGCTGTCGCCGGCCTGAATCGGTCGCGCCGGCCTCGGCCCCCCGGGTCCGGACAGTAAGCCGCCGCCCTGTGCCCCTCGTCCGGCTGTTGCTGTTCCTGGCGCTTGCCTCGATCGGCGTAGCCGGGCTCTTCTACCTCTACTCGCGTGACCGGCGCTATCTCCGGTTCATCAGCCAGGTGATCCGCTTCACGATCCTCCTCGGCGTCATCCTGTTCCTGTTTTTCGCGTTCGAGCGCATCGTTGCGCCCGTGATTTAGCGACCGCCAACGACCGGCATCCGAGGGTCTGGGCTATCCGGCCCTGCGCAGGAAACGGGCGAGCGCTATCTTGAGCGGGCCCGCCGGGAGGTCGTGGGCAAGCGCCGCCAGCGGCCGTAGCGCACTCCTATCAATATGTTTTACAACGGTTTTTTCAATCTTCCGGGCCGTAATTGCAACTTGCACCCGCACCCGTATTGAAGTAAATTCACACCCTTCCCGCCGCAGTTCCGCGAGGAGGTCCGGGGCGCGCTGCCGTGCGACGGCGGCGATGGCGCCGGCGTCCGCGATCAGGCAGAGTTCGGGTCCCCCGTCTTCCGCGACGCGAATGCGCTCGGCCAACGGGCGCGGCAGGTGGCGGCGAATGATAGCCGTCAGTGCGGCTTCACGGCGGCGGCGCGCGTCCCAGGCGGCCAGCGCCGGGTCGGCGGCGAGAATGCGCTGCAGCGATTGCGGCGAACGGGTCATGTGGACGTGCGGCGTCGGTGACCGTCGGATGCGAAAGAGCGCACCGGCGGCGTAAACGGGGGAGAGGCCCAATTGAACATCATTCTCGTGTCGAGCGCCACGGCACGCGCCCGGACGCTGACGCTCGACTGGCGGCACGGCGTGGCCGGCGGCCTCGCGCTCCTCATCCTGTTCGTCGGCTTCACGCTCATCTTCAACTTCGTCACGCTGCGCTACGCGGCCGCGACGCAGCACCCGTGGCTGCAGGCCATCGTGCTCGCGGACCAGCGGGAAGAGGCGCTGAAGTCGCAGGAGATCGTACAGGGGCATCTCAACGCGATGGCGCTTCGCCTGGGCGACCTGCAGGCGCAGATGATGCGGCTCGACGGATTGGGCGAGCGTCTTGCAAAGATCGCCGGGCTCAATCCGCAGGAATTGCAATCGCTGCAGCCGGGCAAGGCGCCGGGGCGCGGAGGCGCCGAGTCGACGACCCTCCCGTCAAGCAATTTCACGGTTAGCGAATTCGGGGAGCTCCTGGGCAAGCTCGCGCGCCAGGTCGACGAGCGTTCCGATCAATTGGGCGTCCTCGAGGCGCTGCTCGTGCAAACGTCCGCGAACCGCAAGTTCCTGCCGACTCTGACGCCGATCGTCGACGGCTGGTACTCGTCGAACTTCGGCTATCGCATCGATCCGTTCACGGGCGGCAAGTCCTTTCATGAAGGGATCGATTTCCCGGCCAACGTCGGGACGCCGATCGTCGCCGCGGCGAGCGGGAAGGTCGTCTACGCGGGCTACCACGCCGAATATGGTAAAATCATCGAGATAGACCACGGCAACGGGCTCCTTTCCCGGTACGCCCACGCCTCCCAGATTTCCGTGAACGAAGGCGACCTCGTGGTGCGCGGCCAGCGATTGGGGTTCGTGGGATCGACCGGGCGTTCGACCGGGCCGCATCTGCACTTCGAGGTCCGTCTGAACGGCGTCCCGCAGAATCCCGCGCGGTTCCTGGAATCCCCGGGCTGACGTTCTCGCCCACTCGGCCGATGAATGAGGGGTGAGGCGGTCCTCACCCCTTGTTTTTTGTCCCCGCGGCTTCAAGTCACACCGACATGATCTCCAACATCCTCACCCGCATCTTCGGCAGCCGCAACGAGCGCCTACTCAAGCAGTACGCGGCGACGGTCCGGCAGATCAACGCGCTCGAGCCGGCCACTTCCGCGCTGTCGGACGAGGCGCTCAAGGCAAAGACCGCCGAGTTCAAGGAGCGGGTCGGCAAAGGTGAGGAGCTCGACGCGATCCTGCCCGAAGCATTTGCGGTGGTTCGCGAGGCCGGCAAGCGCGTGCTGTCGATGCGGCACTTCGACGTCCAGCTCCTCGGCGGCATCGCGCTCCACAACGGCAAGATCGCCGAAATGCGCACGGGCGAGGGCAAGACGCTCGTCGCAACACTTCCCGCCTATCTCAATGCGCTGGCGGGCAAGGGTGTGCACATCGTTACCGTCAACGACTACCTCGCGCAGCGCGACGCGGACTGGATGGGGCGGATCTACCGCTTCCTCGGCCTCACCGTCGGCGTCAACCTGTCGCAACTCGACCACGATCAGAAGCAGGTGGCCTACGCGGCCGACATTACTTACGGCACCAACAACGAGTTCGGCTTCGACTACCTGCGCGACAACATGGTGTACGAGGCGTCGCAGCGCGTGGCACGCGGGCTCGTCTACGCGATCGTCGACGAAGTGGACTCGATCCTGATCGACGAGGCGCGCACGCCGCTCATCATCTCCGGACAGTCGGAGGACAACGTCGACCTGTACTACCGTCTGAACGAGCTCGCGCCCAAGCTCACGCGCCAGGCCGAGGAGAAGGGGCCGGGCGATTACTGGGTCGACGAGAAGGGCCGCCAGGTCCTGCTCTCCGAAGCGGGGCACGAGCACGCGGAGGAGATCCTTTCCGAAGCGGGGCTGCTCGCGGCGGGCAGCAGCCTGTACGACGCGCACAACATCGCGCTGATGCACCACCTCTACGCGGCGCTGCGCGCGCGCGCGCTCTTCCTGCGCGACCAGCATTACGTCGTGCAGAACGGCGAGGTGATCATCGTCGACGAATTCACCGGCCGGCTGATGTCGGGCCGCCGCTGGTCCGAGGGCCTGCACCAGGCCGTCGAGGCGAAGGAAGGCGTGCCGATCCAGCGCGAGAACCAGACGCTGGCGTCGATCACGTTCCAGAATTATTTCCGGATGTACGGCAAGCTGGCCGGCATGACCGGCACCGCCGACACCGAGGCGTTCGAGTTCCAGCAGATCTACCACCTCGAAACGATGGTGATCCCGACGCATATGCCGATGGTGCGGCGCGACGAGAACGACCAGGTGTTTCGCACGTTCACGGAAAAGGTCGACGCGATCGTCGCCGACGTGAAGGACTGCTTCGAGCGCGGGCAGCCGGTGCTGGTCGGCACGACGTCGATCGAGAGCTCCGAACTCCTGTCGAAGCACTTCGAGAAAGAGCGCCTGCCGCACGAAGTGCTGAACGCGAAGCAGCACGCGCGCGAAGCGGAGATCGTCGCGCAAGCGGGCAAGCCCAAGGCGGTCACCATCGCCACCAACATGGCGGGCCGCGGCACCGACATCGTGCTGGGCGGCAGCCTCGAGCCGACGATCCTCAAGCTGCGCGACGACGAGGCGGTACCCGATTCCGACAAGGAGCGCCGGATCGCGCAGATGCGCTCGGAATGGCAAGTCGTGCACGATGCGGTCGTCGCCGCCGGCGGGCTGCACATCGTCGGAACCGAGCGCCACGAATCGCGCCGCATCGACAACCAGCTGCGCGGCCGCTCGGGCCGCCAGGGCGACCCGGGTTCGTCGCGCTTCTACCTGTCGCTCGACGATTCGCTGATGCGCATCTTCGCCGGCGACCGCGTGCGCGCGATCATGGAGCGGCTGAAGATGCCCGACGGCGAGGCGATCGAGGCGGGCATCGTCACCCGCTCGATCGAGGGCGCGCAGAGGAAGGTCGAGGCGCGCAACTTCGACATCAGAAAGCAGCTGCTCGAGTACGACGACGTCGCCAACGACCAGCGCAAGGTGATCTACCAGCAGCGCAACGACATCCTCGAGGCGGAGAACCTGGTGGCGCAGATTGCCAACCTGCGCAAGAGCACGATGGAAGACGTGGTGCGCACCAGCGTCCCGGCCCAGAGCGTCGAGGAACAGTGGGACCTGCCGGGTCTCGAGCGGACGCTGCGCGAAGAGTGGCACCTCGAGCTCCCGCTCGTGGCCGACGTCGAGGCGAGCGACTCGATCACCGATGACGACATCGTCGAGAAGGTCCGGCAAGCGGCCGACGCGCTGTTCGAGGGCAAGTTGGAGCGCGTTGGCGTCGAGCAGTTCACGCCCTTCATGCGCATGATCCTGCTGCAGTCGATCGACCTGCACTGGCGCGAGCACCTCGCCGCGCTCGACTACCTGCGCCAGGGCATCCACCTGCGCGGCTATGCGCAGAAGAACCCGAAGCAGGAATACAAGCGCGAATCGTTCGAGCTTTTTTCCGACATGCTCGACCGGATCAAGCAGGACGTCGTGAAGATCGTGCTGACGGTGCAGGTGCGCACGCAGGAGGACGTCAAGGCGGTCGAGGAAGCGCCGGCCGTGTCCAACGTCAAGTACCAGCACGCCGACTACGACGAGGCGCTCGGCGCGGCGCCGCCTCCCGACGATGGCGCGCCCGAGCCGGCGGCAGCGCCGCCGGCCCCGTTCGTCCGCGGCGGCGAGAAGATCGGGCGCAACGATCCGTGCCCCTGCGGATCGGGAAAGAAATACAAGCACTGCCACGGGCGCCTCGGCTGAGCCCCGTACGTTAGAATCCGGGCGCCATGCCCGTTCGTTACACCTCCCCTCGTCCGCAAGACCTGCTCGCCGTTCCTGGCGTCACGCTCGGCACTGCTGCCGCGAAGATCAAGAACTGGCAACGCGACGACGTGCTGCTGGTCGCCTTCGACGAAGGCACGATCGCCGCCGGCGTGTTCACGCAAAACCGCTTCTGCGCCGCGCCGGTCACGGTGTGCCGCCGTCAACTCGTGGGCGCGGGACGCGTCCGTGCACTCGTCGTCAATGCGGGCAACGCGAATGCGGGCACGGGCGAGGCCGGCATCGACGACGCCTATGCGACCTGCAACGCGGTCGCGGCGACGCTCGGCTGCAACTCGTCGGAAGTGCTGCCTTTCTCGACCGGCGTCATCATGGAGCCGCTGCCCGTCGCGAAGATTGTCGCCGCGCTGCCCGTCGCGAAGGCGGCGCTCGCCCCGGATCACTGGTTCGCCGCCGTGTCCGCGATCATGACGACCGACACCGTGCCGAAAGGTGCGTCGCGGCGCGTGACGCTCGACGGCGTTCCCGTCACGGTCACCGGCATCGCCAAGGGCGCCGGGATGATCCACCCGAACATGGCGACGATGCTCTCGTTCGTCGCCACGGACGCGCCGCTGGAAGCGGGCCTGCTGCAGGGCCTCGCGCGCGAGATCGCCGACGTGTCGTTCAATTGCGCGACGATCGACGGCGACACGTCGACGAACGACAGTTTCGTCATCGCTGCTACGGGCAAGGCCGGGCTTTCCCGAATCGAACGCGCCGACGATCCGCGCCTCGCTGCGATTCGTGCGGCGCTGACCGAAGTGGCGACGGAGCTCGCGCAGGCGATCGTCCGCGACGGCGAAGGCGCGACGAAGTTCATCACCATTACCGTCGAGGGCGGGCGCGATGTTGCCGAGTGCCGGAAGATCGCGCTCGGCATCGCGCATTCGCCGCTCGTCAAGACCGCGTTCTTCGCCTCCGACCCGAACCTCGGCCGTATCGTGTGCGCAATCGGCAATGCCGCGGCGCCCGATCTCGACCCGTCACGTGTTTCGTTCCGGCTGGACGACGTGCCGGTGGTCGACCGCGGCGGGCGTGCGCCGTCGTACCGCGAGGAAGACGGCCAGCGGGTGATGAAGCAGGACGAAATCACGGTCACCGTCGCGCTCGGCCGCGGCAGTGCCTCGGCGCGAGTCTGGA
The DNA here is from genome assembly GCA_039934535.1 of Casimicrobiaceae bacterium. Taxonomy (GTDB): domain Bacteria; phylum Pseudomonadota; class Gammaproteobacteria; order Burkholderiales; family Casimicrobiaceae; genus CAIWHR01. Next base: position 13,738 of record JBDTLY010000035.1, read on the forward strand.
CCTGCGACTTCTCGCACGACTACGTTTCGATCAACGCCGACTATCGCAGCTGAGATGGCTACGCCCGCCGAAATTGTCGCCCTTTTCGCGCGCCTCGAGGGCATCCTCGCGCGCGTCGAGGCCGTGCTGCCGCCGGCGCCGCCGCCGCCTGACTGGAAGGCGACCGCGTTCCGCTGGCGCAAGCGGGCCGGCCGCGGCTATGTCCAGGCGGTCCGCCATCCGCACGCGATCCGGCTCGACGACCTCGTCGCCATCGACGCGCAAAAAGGGGCGATCGACGCGAACACGCGCCAGTTCGTCGCGGGACTGCCGGCCAACAACGTCCTCCTTACCGGCTCGCGCGGCACCGGCAAGTCCTCGCTCGTGAAGGCGATGCTCGCGAAATACGCCACGCGCGGACTGCGGCTGATCGAGGTCGACAAGGCCGACCTCACCGACCTGCCCGACATCGCCGACCTTGTCGCGGAGCGCCGCGAGCGCTTCATCGTCTTCTGCGACGACCTCACCTTCGACGCCGGCGAGGCGGGCTACAAGGCGCTCAAGGTGATGCTTGACGGGACGATTGCTGCGTCTTCCGCGAACATGCTGATCTACGCGACGTCGAACCGGCGCCATCTGCTGCCCGAATATTTCAGCGAGAACCTGGAGACGAAGCACATCGGCGAGGAGGTGCATCCGGGCGAATCGGTGGAGGAGAAGATCTCGCTGTCCGAGCGCTTCGGCCTCTGGATCTCGTTCTAT
>JBDTLY010000036.1:0-14303 GCA_039934535.1 Casimicrobiaceae bacterium
CCCGCGCGTCGTCGGGCGCGAGCAGCGTCACGACCTGCCATTCCCGTGCTGCCCCGGCGAGGTCGCCACTGCTTGCGTAACGCTCCGCCTGCTGGCGGTGGGCCGCAACGGCGGACGCGATTGCCGCATCGACGCGCGAGGCGCGCGGCGCCGCCGGCGGCGGCGCGGGCCGGGGCGGCGCCTCGGCGCAGGCCGCGAGCAGCACAATGCAGCATGACACCAGTCCGTCGCGCGCGCGTCTCACCCCCTAACGTCCCGCGGTCCGCACGAATACGTTGAGCTTCGCCTTGAAGGCCTCGAGATCCTCGTTGCCGAACACCATGTTCCTCCGCAGCATGTAGGGGTAGGCGAAGAAGCCGTTGCCGCCCGGCGTCACCGTCACGCCTAGCTGCGTGCCCTGTCGCGCGAGCAGGTCGACCACGATCTCGTTAACGTCGCCGTAGGGATACGCAAAGCTCGCGCTCGGCAGCGAGAGGCGCTCCTTGATCAAGCCGATCGGCGTGTCGACTTCCCGCCGCACGCGCTCGCGGTACCGGGTTTCCGTTTCGTCGGCGAGGCGCAGAGTCAGGTTGGCGTGGGTCTTCGAATGCGGCTGGATCTCGACCAGCCCCGAGGCCGTCATCTCCTTCATCTGGCCCCAGTTGAGCGCATCGCCGGCGCCGACGAAGTCGCTGTAGAGGAACACGGTCGCGGGAAAGCCGTGCTGTTTCAGGATCGGCCAGGCGATCTCGAACGTGGAGCGATAGCCGTCGTCGATCGTGATCACGACGCTCTTCTTCGGCAGCGGCATGCGGCCCGAGAGAAACTCGCCGACGCGCGAGAGCGGCAGCACGTGATAGCCGTTCTTCGCGAGGAATTGCATCTGCGCCGCGAACGCGGCGGGCGTCACCGTCAGCTTGCTCACCTTCGTGCCGAAGCGGTGATAGCAGAGGATGGGGATCGTCTGGTAGCCGTCGGCGTACACGCCGATCGGATTGCGGGACTTCCGCGGGATGACGACGACCTGGCCCGGCCGGATCTCGGTGCCGCCGTTGGTCTCCAGGATCCACCAGCCCTTGCTCGCATCGCCGAGGTAGCGCTGCGCCAGCGCGTTCGCACTGTCGCCGGCGGCGGCGATGACGATCGACAACTCGTCGTCCTGCGCGAGGACCGGGCCCGGCTCGGGTTGCGCCACCGGTTCGGCCACCGGGCGCGGCGGGGGCGTCGTGCACCCGCCGGCGGCAAGCGCCGCGACGAACGCGCACAGCACAAGCCGCCCGCTAACCGGCAGGAGGCGGGCTCGGCGTTGCATTGGCTTGCTCGTGGCGTTTTTCGAGCGCCTCCGCGGTGCGGTCGAACTCGGCGTACAGCTCGCCGATTTCGTCCTTGCGCGGGTCGCCGATCCGGTAGTCGTAGCGGCCGTGCGCCAGCTCGTCGAGCGAATTGCGCAGCACGCGGATCGGGCCTGCCATTCGCTGCGCGAGGAGGTAGGTTCCGGCGGCGACCGCGGCAACGGTGACGAGCGTGAGGATGGCGAGCAGGATCAGCACGAGGTTCGCGACCTCGGCCAGCGGCGCCTCGTAGATCCCGAGCCGGACCTTGCCGATCTCCTTCCCCTGGAACAGGACGGGCGCCATGAAATCAAGCACGGTCCGCCCACCGGCGACCCGCTCGCTCTGCACCGCGATGCCGGGATCGCGCGACTCCATCGGCTTTCCCTCGGGCGGCGTGTATTTGGCATTGACCAGCGCCGGGTCGCTGCTGCCGCGAACGACGTCCTGGTAGTCGATGACCAGCAGGTGGCCGAAGTTCTGGCGGGAGGTCGTTTCCTGGATGAAGACGTCGATCGCGGCCCAGTCTTCCGACAGCAGGGGCACCGCCATTTCGGTCGCGACCAGTTTAGCAAGCGAGCCGCCGTAGCTCTTCACCTGGTCCAGCATTGCCGCGTACTGGCGCTGATACAGCACGGCGGCGGTCAGCGTCATCGTCACCGCGACCAGCGCCGCCATCATCAGCGCCCAGCGGACCGAGAGCGAAATGCCGCGGGAGCCCTTCTTGCGCTCGTCGTCGCTCATCTCCCGCGCCACGCCGATCAGCGCCTGCGCGAACTCCTCGCCGGTCTGGTAACGCTTGTCCGCCTGCTTCTTGAGCGCGCGGTCGATCACGCGCCGCAATGAGAGCGGCAGGTCCGGGCGCAGCTTGTCGATCGAGGGCGGATCGGACTTGGTGATCTTGAAGGCGACGCTGATGAGCGAGTCGCCGTCGAACGGCAGCGCGCCCGTCAGCAGCTGGTACAGGACGACGCCCGCGGAGAAAAGGTCGGAGCGCGAATCCACCTTTTCGCCGAGGACCTGCTCGGGCGACATGTAGTGCGGCGTGCCGAGCACGTCGCCCATCTGCGTCTGCTGCCCTTGCCTCTGGGTGTCGGCTTCGTTTATCCGGCAGATGCCGAAATCGGCGACCTTCACCGTCAGCGAGTCCTTGACCAGCATGACGTTGCCGGGCTTGACGTCGCGATGAACGATGCCCTTTTTGTGCGCGTAGTCGAGTGCGCGGGCGAGCTGGATGCCGATCTCGACGACTTCCTTGGGCGTGAATTTACGGCCCTGCTTCAGGATGTCGGCGAGTGTGGTGCCCTCCACCCACTCCATCGCGAGGAACGGGTGGTTGTCCTCCTCGCCCACGTCGAACACCGTGACGATGTTGGGATGGGACAGGATGCCGGCGCCCTTGGCCTCGCGGAAGAACCGGACCCGGTATTCCTCGTCGGTCAGCAGGTGCGTCTTCAGCAGCTTGATCGCCAGCGTGCGGTCGATCTTCGGGTCGTAGGCCTTGTACACGCGGGCCATGGCGCCTTCGCCGACCATCTGATCGACCTGGTAACGCCCTACCTCTTCCATGGGTTAAGGGACTCCCGGCTGAACGACTAGGACCTGGCGCGGCGCGGATGCCCCGGCGCGTGGGCCGGAAGTATGCCAGAAAGTCCCGTCGCACCTTGGCCTGCGGGGCGTACGGCGGATGGGAACGCAGCGCAGCAAAAGGACAGTGTCATACCTTATACTCCAATGTTTTGCCCGTCGCGTCCCGGCGCATGAATCAGACCTCCACCGACCTCGCCATCCTGTTCGCCGACGTCAGCGGCAGCACCCGGCTCTACGAGACGCTGGGCGACGCCCAGGCGCGCGCCATCGTGGAGCGCTGCCTGTCTGTCGTCGCCGACGTGTGCAAGGCGCACGACGGCCAGGTCATCAAGACGATCGGCGACGAGATGATGACAACGTTTACGTCCGCCGACCATGCCGCCCATGCCGCATGCGATATTCAGAACCGGATCGCCGCGATGCGCACCAGCACCGCCACGCCAGTATCGATGCACGTCGGCTTTCATTTCGGCCCGGTTATCGCCAATGAAGGCGACGTGCACGGCGACGCGGTCAACGTCGCGGCACGGATGACGGATCTCGCGAAAGGCGGCCAGATCATCACGACGTCGCAGACCGTCACGCTGCTGTCGATTCCACTGCGCGCAGGAACGCGCGACCTCGACTCGCTGACGGTCAAGGGCAAGCAGAAGGACGTGGGCATCTTCGAGCTCCTGTGGCAGGAGACCGCCGACGACCTGACCGCGCTGTCGCCGCGGCGTGTCGCGCGCCCGCAGAGGGTCAGGCTCATGCACGGCACGCGGATGATCGAGCTCGGCGAGACCACCGCGATCTTCGCCCTCGGACGCGACGCGACCAACGACGTCGTGATCGCCGACCGGCTGGCGTCAAGGATGCATGCGCGCATCGAGCGCCGGCGCGACAACTTCATCCTCGTCGACCACAGCTCCAACGGCACCTACGTGCGGGTCGATTCCGAGCCCGAGATCATGCTGCGGCGGGAGGAGTGGCGGCTGCGCGGCCACGGCTTCTGCAGCTTCGGCCATCCGCACGAGCAGGACCCGACGGAGGTGCTGGAGTTCCAGTGCTTCGAGTGAGGCCCGTGTCGCTCAGGGCAGGTGGCGTTGATACGGCGCCCACGTCCCCTGCAAACTCGCGTGGAACCACGTGAACAACTGGAGGGCGCCGAAAACCGGTGTGCCCGTGGCCGCCGCGACGGCGTCGCGATGCGCAGACATGCTGGCGCACTCGAGCACGATCGCCCCGAGGTTCGCATGCGCGCCGACGAGTCGCCGGGCTGCCGCCACGACATCGGCCCGCATCCTTTCGCGATGTTGCCTCGGTGGGTCGTCGCCCAGCGTCGTCGCGGAATGGCGGTCGTGCGCGACACACTCGATGGCGCCGTACGGCTCGACGCCCGCGGCCTGCAACGCGGCCTCGTCGACCTCGATCGCGGAGCGGATGACGATGCCGACGCGCTGCCGCCGGGGCAGCAGGCGCTGCACCAGCGGAACCTGCAACAGCGACGAAGCAAGCACCGGCACGGTCAGCGACATCGCCAGCTCGCTTTGCCAGCGCGCGAGAAAGCTGCAGGTGGTCACGATGCCATGGCAGCCTTGCTCGACGAGCCCGGCGGCGGCGTGGATGAACGTCGCCAGCAACGCATCATCGATAGAATGGGCGACGCGGATGACGGCCATGCGCGGCACGACAGCGTAGCGGACCGGGAACGGGAACGTGTCCGGGCAACCGATGTCGCCCGGCTCGGGCGGGATATCGGTCTCGAACATGAGGATGCCGAGCGGAGCCACGGCCGGACGATGCGAAGCCGATACCGATCCGACCAACTCGGTTGCTGCCAGCGTATCGACCAGCGTGGGCATGATCAGGCGGTCTTCCCCATGGAAAGTGGCGAGATGCGAATGATTTATTATCGTTTCCGTCGTCCTATTCGAGATTGATCCCGGTCAAGCTCGCTACCGGCTGAAGGGATGGAATCACCGGAGACACAACGATGTCCACTACCCGCGCCAACGCCATAACGACCCCCGTCTGGATGATCACCGGGTGTTCCACCGGTTTCGGCAGGGAACTCGCGCGCCAGCTGCTGGAGCGGGGAACGCGGGTCGTGCTGACGGCGCGTGACCCTGCGACTTTGCGCGAGCTCGCCGCAGCCCACCCGGCGACTGCCCTTGCGATCGCTCTCGACGTGACCAGAAAGGCGGACATCGAGGGCGCGGTCCGCGAAAGCCTGCGCGCGTTCGGCGCCGTCGACGTGCTCGTCAACAACGCGGGCTACGGCTACTACGCCCCGATCGAGGAAGGCGACGAGGCGTCTGTGCGCACGATGTTCGAGACCAATTTCTACGGCCTGATCGCGCTGACGCAGGCGGTGCTGCCATCGATGCGCGCGCGGCGGCGCGGCTTCGTCGTGAACATCTCCTCGGTGGGCGGGCTCGTCGCCCATCCCGGTTCCGGCTTCTACGCCGCGAGCAAATTCGCGGTGGAGGCCGTGTCCGAGGCACTGTCGAAGGAAGTGGCGCCCCTCGGCATCCGGGTCCTGCTGGTGGAACCGGGACCGTTCAGGACGAAATTCCTCGACAACTCGCAGGGTGATCCCGGCGTGGCCATTCCGGACTACGCCGAGACGGTCGGCGCGCGCCGCGCCGCGGTGAACGCAGGGCGCGGCAAGCAGCCGGGCGATCCCGTGCGCGGGGCCGCGGCCATCATCGCCGCCGTCGAGTCGCCGTCGCCGCCGTTGCGCCTGGTCCTCGGCGCGCAGGCGCTCGGCCACATCCGCAGCAAGCTCGAGTCGCTGACGCAGGACATCGAAGCCTGGGAGTCCACTACGCTGGCCAGCGACTATCCCGCGTAACGCGAATCCAGGGCGACAATTTCGATTTCGTCATTCTGCGAAAACGGCGCGTAGACCTTTTCGGGAATCTTCGGTTCCTTCACTGGCACCGCGTTCCAGATCACGTCGGGCAATCGCGACACGTGCATGAAGTAGTGGTGTTGCAGCGCCTCAATTTCGCGCTTGATCGCGTCCGGCAACCCGGTCCGGCCCCCCCGCCGGTCGATGAGGAGGCTCTGAAAATAGAGGCGCGTGAATTCGCACTGTGACCAGAGGTCGCATATCCGGTTGGCGATGCGGGGAAACTTCCGCGCCGTTTCCATCGGCCGCAGTTCGGCGGGCAGCGTCGCAAGCCATTTGAACGTGCGCTGGTTCAGGATCGCCTTCTTGTCGTCGATCGCCTTCCGAACGACCTTCCATTCGGTGACCGTTTCCAGGTCGCGCGAAATCATTTCGCTGGTTCTGCTTCTTTCGGCGACATTCGTATGTGCGTTCAACATGGTGTTGCCCATCGTGTAGTTGGCGTTACGTTACCTTCGGATCGAGGATAATCCCGGCGGGGCGCCGGGGGAATCAGTATCAATACGTAGCCTGAGAGCGGGCGCGCCGCGGAGGCTACGAGTTATTCCTCCTAGTTCGTCCCCCGGGTCCTGGATTCGGGGAACGCCGCCACGCACTGCGCGAGGCCGGGTCGCGCGGCAACCATCACCGAGCTGGACCGGCCTTCGCTTTCGAACCGCGCCGGCAGCTCCACCAAGGCCCCGATCGTGAGCGTGGACATCGCCAGGGCGGCGAGCCCAAAGATCACGCGAGGGGGGCGAAATCGATATTCCTTCACGGCTGTCCTCCTCATGGTCGTCTACTCGGGCAGGCTCGCGCCTGAACCGCCCATTTCCTTCGGCAGGTCCTTCATCTTCGGCAACCCGTCGGCGATGTGAAGCTTCGTCTCCTGGTAGTTCACGTGCACCGCCGGGCGATACGGAAACTCCGGGATCGTGGCCGCATAGACATCGACGAGGCCCCAGTGCGGATGCCCGGTCATGAGGTGGCCGCCGCATTTGGTGCACCACTGGCGCGCGCTCCCGGGCGTCTTGTTGAAGGTGCCGATGTGCTCGGCGCCGCGCGTGACCTTCACCGCGTCCGGCTTCCACAGCGAGAACGCGTTGACCGGGCCCGCCGACCAGTGCCGGCATGAGTCGCAATGGCAATATCCCATGGCCACCGGCTCGCCGGTGACCGTCAACTCGACCGCGCCGCAGAAGCAGGTGCCGTTATAGGACTTCGTGGTGGTCATCGTGCAATCTCCTCGGTGGGTAAATCGAATGTCGCGCGATCACGTCGCCGCGAGGCAGCGCCGGGCGAACGCCGCGATGACGGCCGGGCCGTCTGCCAGGGATTCGGACACGCGGTTGCCCGCCGACGTCACCGTGAGCACGTCCATGCCATCCCGCTTGTGCAAGCTGAAGCCGATGTCCTGCAGGTCGCGCGGCGCGGTGATCAGGACGGTCGCGACGTCGCGAAGTGCGCTGACGTTGAACCGGACGCCCGGCTCCAGCGCCACCGTCGTGCCGGCATCCGCGATGGTGTCCAGGGGCGAGCCCTCGGCGGTGATCCACGCCTGGCCCGAGAGGACCTGCGCGCAGCAGCCGACCGCATCCTCGATGGCGAGGCAAGGCGCCGGGCGAACGGTGACGGCGAATCCCTGGAGCGGCGATTCAGCCGCCTTGCGACGCGGCGCCGTCCAGCGCGTGAAGCGCCGCGCCACCGCGAAGGCGAGACGGCTGCCGATGCCGTGCCGGATTGACGACACGGCTTGCGCGACGAACCACTGGCTGGAGCGTTGCATGATCAGTGTCTCCCGTGCGTTGCGGATTCGATAGACGCGTGGCGACGCGCCCCGGACGCGGGGTTGCCGGACGACGACGGCATGCGTAGCGATTCCACGGCAGGAACGTGCTGCGCTTCCGCGACCTCGGTGATACCAAGCGCCGCCAGGATGAGCAACGCGGCCGCAAACGTCGCGGCCAGCGCAATGCGGTCCACCGTGCCGATTGTCATGTTGCGTCCTTCCATTGCCTGCTTTCGCTGTTCAAGTGCGTGATCGAAGTCTAGTGAGCAGATACGGCAGCCGAACTTCACCGCGGAGCCCGTTTTGTTTCGTTTGTTTCACGCAGACTCGCGCGTATTGACTCCGATGCGAATGGATTTATCCTTGGGCTCCGAGAGACTGTTCCGTTCACAAGGGTGCGCACCTTGCCGCACGTCCGCGATTGCGAAGTCGAACCTGGTTCGATTTCGATTGACCCGCTCCGAAAGGGAGGCCCCTTGGACTCGCCCACTCGCACCGCGATCGCTGTAAGATTTGCGCTTCGGCCCGCGACGGGTGAAACCGACCACCATCCGATGCAATCTCCGAAGCGTGGAGCAGCGCCTGTGGACGCAAAGGCCACGATCCTGATCGTCGACGACGAGCCGGACGTGCGCGAGGTTCTGCAGGAGTACTTCGTTGCCCACGGCTACGCGGCCATCGCGGCCGCGAACGCCGCTGCCGCAAAGGAAATGGCCACCGCGCACCCCATCGATCTCGCACTGGTGGACATCAACATGCCCGGCGAGGACGGGCTCAGCCTCGCGCGGCACTTTCGCGAGCGCTATGCGCAGATCGCGATCGTCATGCTGACGTCCGCCGGCACGGTGGTGGACCGAATCGTCGGCCTCGAAATGGGCGCCGACGACTACGTGCCGAAGCCCTTCGACCCCCGGGAGCTGGTCGCCCGAGTCAAGAGCGTGCTGCGCCGCACGTCCGCCGCGGGACGCGCGGACCTGGGCGCCGCCCGCGTGCGCATCGGGCGCTGCGTACTCGACGTCGCGGCGCACCGGCTCACGGACGAGAACGGCGCCGAAGTAGCCATGTCCCCGCTGGAATACGATTTGCTGAAGGCGCTGGCGGAGCATCCCAACCGGTCGCTGTCCCGCGAACGCATCCTGAACCTCAACGGGCAGCGCGACTGGGATCCTTTCGACCGCAGCGTGGACTTGCGCATCATGCGGCTGCGCAAGAAGATCGAGCCCGACCCGGAGCAGCCGAGGTTCATTCGGACCATACGCAACGAAGGCTACATCTTCGTTCCGGACGGAAAGTGAGAATCGGATGAGCGCGCTCCTGCGCAGGTGGATTCTGCCGTTCGCCGTTGCGGGCATCGCCCTGCTGCTCCCGCTTTCCGGTTGCATGCGCGAACCGGAAACCGCTCTGCGCATCGGCACCAACGTGTGGATAGGAAGCGAGCCGCTCTATCTCGCGCGAGAGCTGGGCCGCCTGGATCCTGCGACCGTTCAACTCGTGGAATACCCGTCCGCCAGCGAGGTCCTGCGCGCCTATCGGAACCAGACGATCGACGGCATGGTGATCAGCCTCGACGAGTTGTTCGGCCTGGCCGTCGACAAGCTGGAGCCGAAGGTCATCCTGGTGGTGGACGTGTCCCATGGCGCCGACGTCGTCGTGGGCCGTCGCGGCATGAAATCGATGCACGACCTCAAGGGCAAGTCGGTCGCCGTCGAAGGCGGCGCGCTGGGCGCCTTTGTGCTGAGCCGTGCGCTGGCGCTCAGCGACATGCAGGCAAGTGACGTCAATGTCGTCCACCTCGAATCGAACGAGCAGCCCGGTGCGTTCGAGAAGGGCCAGGTGGATGGCGCCGTCACGTTCGACCCTTACCGGACGCGGCTCCTTCGCGCCGGTGCGACGACGCTTTTCGACAGCACCAGGATTCCCGGCGAGATCGTCGACCTCCTCGCCGTGCGCGCGAACGTCGTCGAGAAGCGGCCGAAGGCCTTGCAAGCGCTCCTCGCCGGCTGGTTCGGCGCCATTGACTACATGAAGCGCGAGCCCACGGATGCGGCGAAACGGATGGGCATTCGCCAACAGACAACCGGTGAGCAGTTCCTGGAGGCGCTCGGAGGGCTGCACATTCCATCCCGCGACGAAAATCTCAGGATGCTCGGCGGGAAAACGCCGGAGCTTGCAGTGACCGGGCACCGGCTCATGGATCTGATGCTCGAAGCAAAGTTGCTGCCAATCGGCGTGCCGATCGAGGGCGTGCTGGCGCCGGGGCCGCTCGAGAGCATGAAGTGAACCTTCGGTTTCCCGCATCGCTCAAGTTCACGTTACCGCTCATCCTGCTGGCATTTGCAGCGACGCTCAGCGCGGTGAACATTCTCTATCACGTCCCGCAGGCCGAGCGGTCGGCGGTGGAAGACAGCCGCAAACGACTGGCGCAGGAGATGTCGCGGTTGCAAAGCACCCTGGAATACCTGGTGCTCAAGGGCGATTTCGCGGTGGCGCAACGCGAGATTTCCGTGCTGGCGCACAACCACGACGTCATTCTCTCGGCGCTTACCGACGACCGGAAGACCGTCGTTGCCGCGACGAAGCTTGCGTGGCTGGGACGGCGGTTGTCGGACGTGCTGCCGCAATTCGATCTGGACCAGGCCGCGGGCGCCATTCGCGAACGCCGCGTGGAGCTCACGACCGACGGCAAGCGCGACGTGATGTTGGGCTACGCGGGGATCCTCATGGGCAGCGAGAAAGATGAGCTGCGCCCCTCCCGCACCGGGACACTCGTTCTCGCCTACGACCTCCAGCGGTACAAGGCGGAAGCGCGCGCACAGGTGCTCCAGCAATCCCTCTATTGGGCGGGATGGGTGACGGCGCTTGCCCTGGCCCTGTGGCTGGTCTTTCATTTCCTGCTGACGCGCCGCACCGCGCGGCTGGTGCATGCGGCGGAGCAGCTCGCCGCCGGCAATCGCGCCGCCCGCAGCGGCCTCAAGGGAACCGACGAGCTCGGACGGCTCGGCCGCGCCTTCGACGCCATGGCGCTCGAGGTGGCCGAGACGCAGACCCGATTGCGGCAGGACATTGCCGAGCGGACGCGCGTGCAGCGTGAGCTGGAGAACAGCGAAGCCCGCCTGCAGCAGATCCTCAATAACGCGACGGCGGTGATTTACGTCAAGGACACCGAGGGCCGGCTTCTGTTCGTCAACCGGCAATGGGAGCGTCTCTTCCACGTCCGCCTTGCCGATGTCGTTGGCAGGACCGAACAGGAAACCCTTCCCCCGGAGATTGCGCTGGCGTTCCGCGACAACGACCTGCTCGTCCTGCAGTGCAATGCGGCGATGGAGTTCGAGGAGACCGCGCCGCTCGACGATGGATTGCACACCTATATCTCGATCAAGTTCCCGCTCCACGATGCAAACGGCATGGCCTACGCCGTGTGCGGCATTTCCACCGACATCACGGAGCGCAAGCGCTCAGACGAGGCGCTGCGCGCGTCCGAGGCGAGCTACCGGGCGATTTTCGACGCCGCCGAGGATGCCTTCTTCGTCAACGACCTGGACACCGGCGCCATCGTGGATGCCAATCCCAGGGCCTGCGCCATGTTCGGCTTTTCGCGCGCGGAATTGAAGGGCACCAACATCGGCACGTTGAGCGCCGGCGAACCTCCGTACACGCAGGCGGATGCGATGAAACATTTCGCCCGGGCGGTTGCCGGGGAGCAGTTGCACCTCGAATGGCACGCCAGGCGCAAGGATGGCAGCCTGCACTGGCTCGAGGTCTTCGCCAAGCGCGTGACCATTCGGGGACAGGATCGGATTCTGGTTCTGGCGCGCGACATGACCGACCGGATGGCGGCCGAGGCGGCGCTGCGTGCAAGCGAAGAGCAGTATCGCGCCATGTTCAATGCATCGACCGACGGACTGGCGCTCTGGAACGCCGCCGGCGATATCGTGGACACGAATCCCGCGCTGTGGCGGATGTACGGATACAGCGAAAGCGAGTTCTCCGCACTTCCTCCCGGCAGCTGGGCCGGCCCTTGCTATAACCTGGACTTCCTGCACGCGGTCGCTGCCGGCGAGTCGCTGCATTCCGAAGTGACGGAGCAGCGCAGGGACGGCTCCTCGCTGGAACTCGAAGTACACGGGATCCCGATGCAGTACCAGGGCGAACCGCATGTGCTGACCATCGCCCGGGACATCACCGAAAAGAAGCGCTCCGCCGAAGAACTGTCGCGGCAACGGGAATCGCTCTACCAGCGCGAAAAGCTTGCGGCGCTCGGGTCGCTGCTGGCCGGCGTCGCGCACGAGCTCAACAATCCGCTGTCGGTGGTGGTGGCGCGTGCGGTAATGCTCGAGGAGCAGGGCGATCCGTCCACCCAGGCGGCTGCGTTGCGGATTCGCACCGCCGCCGAGCGCTGCGCGCGCATCGTGCGGACCTTCCTCGCGATGGCCCGGCAGCAGCGGCCCCAGCGCGGTCCCGTGGCCATGAACGACGTGGTGCTGGCGGCGCTCGACATCGCGGCGTATGCCATCCGGACGAGCAACGTCGAAGTGACGCTCGAGCTCACGAAGGACATTCCGCTGATCCAGGCCGACGCCGACCAGCTCCACCAGGTGCTGCTCAACCTCTTCATCAATGCGCAGCAGTCGCTGCAGGAACAGCCCGGCCCGCGCCGAATGCGCGTGGCCAGCCGATTCGACGCGAAGGCGGACGTGGTGCGCATCACGGTGGCGGACAACGGACCCGGCATTCCCGAGCACCTTCGCGCGCGCGTCTTCGAACCTTATTTCACCACCAAGCCAACCGGCGTCGGCACGGGCGTCGGTTTGGCGGTGAGCCTCGGCATCGTCGAAGCCCATGGCGGCACGCTCAGCGTCGTCTGTCCCCACGAAGGCGGCGCGAACTTCACGATCGCGCTTCCCGTCGGCGCCGTCAGCGCCACGAGCGCCGAAGCGCCGCCGTCCGCGAAGCGCAGCGCGGGCAGCCGCACCATCCTCGTCGTGGACGACGAGGCGGAGATTCGCGAAACGCTGGCCGAGATCCTGACCAGCGCGCGTCACCTGGTCGTCGCCGTCGGTTCCGGCCGCGAGGCGCTGGAACGGATGGAGACGCAGAGCTTCGACGTGATTTTCACGGACATGCGCATGCCCGATCTCGACGGGCGGGCGCTCTATCGCCAGATCCAGGAGCGTTGGCCCGACCGCGCACGGCATGTCGTGTTCGTCACCGGGGACACTCTCGCCTCGGCGCTGCGCGAGTTTGTCACCGAGACCGGCCGCCGCGTGATCGAAAAGCCCTTCCTGCCCAGCGAAGTGCGCCGCATCGTCGCCGAGTTCGTTATGGACGACGAAACCGCCCCGCCCGATCGAGCGTAGATGCCCCGACCCGTGCCCGCGCGAAACATACGAAACAATTTGCGCCTGCCGATGCAATTCGAATAACACACTCGCCCAATAAACTCCTCTCATGCCCGCCTTGAATGCTGTTCAAGTGCGCGGGCGTCGTGAGGAGACATCGGGTGGCAACAGAACTCCCCGGCCGCGAGGCCGATTTCAGCCGCATCGGGTCCCCGGTCAGGGCGGCTGTGCTCCTGCTCGCAATCTACGCCGCGATGCACCTGACCGTCGGCGGCCTGTTGCAGGCCCTGGCCCCGACGAGGGCGATCGCTGCTGTCGCGGCCGACGGTTCAAATAAATGTTCGGCGGCCGGCGCCGGGGCAACCCGTGCCGCGGGCTCTGCCGATTCCCCCTCATTACGGAAGGATGGCCATGCGCGCGGCATTTGAATTGAGCAATCCGGCGGCGCTCGATGACGAGTTGCTCGGGAGCACCACCACTTGCACCGACACGCCGCTGGTCGTCACTGCGCGGCGTGCGTTCGCCGACTTCGACGCGGCGAACGATCGTGGCCAGGTCGCGGCCGATCGCCCGGGATACGCCCGCGCGCATTCGCTGTTCCTCGATCCATGAAGCCAGCCGTTTCGACTTCCATCCAACCGCACACGGGAGAATCTCCATGCTGACTGACGTATCCGCCACCGAATCGAAGCGCTACGCGAAATGTGTCGAAGCGTCCAAGCGCGTCCGATGGGACATCGACCGCGACGTGATCCGCGGCCGCAGCCTCGATTTCACCCGGAAGTTCCTGCCCGAGGGGCTGTCGATGGCCAATCACCTTGAGTTCCTCAGCGCCGGCGAGCAACGCCTGCTGAGCCAGGTCCAGGGCCGCACCTACGCCAACATGTTCGGTCTGGTCGAACGATTCATCGCGGCGAAAGTCCTGCAGGTGACCCGCGAGCACTGGCTCGGCAACCAGGATGCGCTGGAATCGCTCGTGCGCTTCGGGGACGAGGAGATCAAGCACCAGGAACTGTTCCGCCGCCTGGATCAGATGTGCGCCGCGGGCATGCCCGCGGGTTACCGCTTCGTGCCGGAGCCCAATGCCGTCGCGTCGGCCGTGCTTGAGAAGTCGACGTGGGCCGTGCTGGCGCTCACCTGCCACATCGAGCTCTTCGTGCTCGCGCACTATCGCGAGAGCATCGAATCGGACGCCGAGCTGTCTCCGCTCTGGAAGGATGTTTTCCTTTATCACTGGAAGGAGGAGGCGCAGCACGCGATCCTCGACGAGCTCGAATGGAAACGGGAGGACGGCAAGCTCACGCCGGAAGCCCGCGATGCGGCGGTGGACGACCTGATCGCGCTCGTGGGCGCCGTCGACGGGATCCTGCAGGCGCAGGCGGCCGCCGACACGCACTATT
>JBDTLY010000037.1:0-14204 GCA_039934535.1 Casimicrobiaceae bacterium
GCACTATTTCGTCGACATATGCGGCCGGCCCCTCACGGCGGTCGACGTCGAGAAGCTTCACGCTGTCGTGCTCGCCGCCTATCGGTGGCAATACATCGTCTCCGGCGTCCGGCAGCCGCGATTCGTCAAGGCGCTGGGCAGCCTCGTCACGTCCGAGCATGGCGCTCGGATCGGCACGGCACTGGCGCCGATACTCGGCTGAATTTCCGCGCGCGCAAACCCAGCAGCAGAATTCAACTCCATCAGGAGCAAAGTCATGTCAGAAGTCATTGCCGCCCCTTCGCCGACCGTCGATTTCGCCGCGGTCAAGACCCGTCAACAAGCCGCCTGGTCCACGGGCAATTATGCCGTCGTGGGGACCACGCTGCAGATCGTCGGCGAGAACCTGTGCGAAGCGCTCGACCTGCGCTCCGGCACCCAGGTGCTCGACGTCGCCGCCGGCAACGGCAACGCCACGCTGGCGGCCGCGCGCCGCTGGTGCGAGGTGACCTCCACCGACTACGTGTCTTCGCTGCTCGAGGCGGGACGGGCACGCGCGCTGGTCGAGGGGCACGCGATCAAGTTCCAGGAAGCCGATGCCGAGAACCTGCCGTTCCCCGACGCGTCGTTCGATGTGGTGATGTCCACCTTCGGCGTCATGTTCACGCCGGACCAGGACAAGGCCGCGAGCGAGCTTGTCCGCGTCTGCAAGCCGGGCGGCAGGATCGGACTCGCGAACTGGACGCCCGAGAGCTTCATCGGGCAACTGTTCAAGACGATCGGCAAGTACATTCCGCCCGCGCCGGGCGTCAGGTCACCGGCACTGTGGGGCACGAAGGCCCGGCTCGAGGAACTCTTCGGTTGGGCGGCGCGCGAGGTCCATGTCACAAGCCGCGAGTTCATTTTCCGCTACCGCTCGCCGGCACACTGGATCGACGTGTTCCGCACCTACTACGGCCCGATGAACAAGACGTTCGGCGCGCTCGATGCCGACCGGCAAACAGCCTTCACCCGCGACGTGATGGCGCTGATGGAAAGCCGCAACCGCGCGCACGACGGCACGCTGGTGCTGCCGAGCGAGTATCTGGAAGTCGTCATCGAGCGGAGGTGATGGTCACGGCGCATTCGGTGGCCCGTCGTCAAGGCCGACGGGGACCGGCGCCGTCTCCGGCAGGCTGTCCGGCACCATGAAGTCGAAGTCGCAGCCCGCATCGGCCTGCAGCACATGATGCACATAAAGGCGCCGATATCCCGATGCGCTGGTGAACGGTTTCGGCGGAAGCAGGCGCGCGCGGCGGCGCTCCAGCTCTTCCGGGGCGACACAAAGCTCGAGCAGCCGCGTGTCGATGTCGAGGCGAATCCGGTCGCCGCTTTGAACGACGGCAAGCGGGCCGCCGACGGCCGCCTCGGGCGTGATGTGCAGCACGACCGTGCCGAACGCGGTGCCGCTCATCCGCGCGTCGGAAATCCGGACCATGTCCGTGACGCCCTGCCGCGCGAGCTTTTTGGGGATCGGGATATAGCCCGCCTCCGGCATTCCGGGCGCGCCTCGCGGCCCCGCATTGCGCAGCACGAGCACATCGTCCGCGCCGACATCGAGGTCGGGCGCATCGATGCGTCCCGCGAGATCCTCGAGCGAGTCGAAAACGATCGCTCGGCCGGTGTGCCTGAGGAGCGCCGGCGTTGCCGACGCGTGCTTGATCACCGCGCCTCGTGGCGCGAGGTTGCCACGAAGCACTGCAATCGCGCCCTCCGGAAAGATCGGATCGTCCGGCGAACGAACGACGTCCTGGGCGGGGTTGATTTCCGACGCCGCGATCACTTCGCCCAGCGTCCGGCCGGAAACCGTCGGCACGTCGAGGTGCAGCCATGCCCGCAATTCGCGCAGCACCGCGTTCAGGCCGCCGGCGTCATGCAGATGCTCCATGTAGTGCTGCCCGGACGGCTTGAGATCGACGAGCACCGGCACTTTGCGCCCGAGCGCATCGAACCCGTCGAGGTCGATGCGGATGCCGCGCCGCGCGGCCATGGCGGTCAGGTGGATCAGGGCGTTGGTGGAACCCCCTATGGCATGCAGCACCGTGAGCGCATTGGTGAACGACTTTGCGGACATGATCGCATCGGGCGCCGGCCCGGACTGCGCGAGCGCGACCGCCCGTGTGCCCGACGCCTCGGCGACGCGGAGCCGCTCGGCGTGCACGGCAGGGATCGTGGCGGCATCGGGCAAGCTCATGCCCATCGCCTCCGTGATGCAGGCCATCGTGCTCGCCGTGCCCATGACCATGCACGTGCCGGCGGTCGGCGCGAGCCGCGCATTGACGGCGTCGATCTCGTCCTGTCCGATTTCGCCCGCGCGGAATTTCGCCCAGTAGCGACGGCAATCCGTGCAGGCGCCGAGGCGTTCTCCATGATGCATGCGCGTCAGCATCGGCCCGGTGGGGACGACAATGGCGGGCACGTTGGCCGACGCGGCCCCCATCAGCTGCGCGGGTATCGTCTTGTCGCACCCGCCGATCAGCACCACGGAATCGACCGGCTGCGCCCGGATCATTTCCTCGGTGTCGAGCGCCATGAGGTTGCGCAGATACATGCTGGTGGGATACGCGAACGACTCGTGTATGGAAATCGTCGGGAATTCCATCGGCAACCCGCCGGCGAGCATCACGCCACGCTTCACCGCCGCGATCAGCTGCGGAACGGTGGCGTGACAGGGATTGAACTCGCTGTACGTATTGGTGATGCCGACGATCGGCCGCTCGATCGCATCGTCGGAGTAACCCATGGCCTTGATGAAGGCCTTGCGCAGGAAAAGCGAGAATTCCGCATCGCCGTAACTCGTCAGCCCACGGCGCATGCCGCCCGTCATGAGGCAGGCACGCGCTGGGCCATCGGGAATTGGAGTGTCTCGAGGGATGCAAACAGGTCCGTCTTCGCGTCCGCCGCCAGCGGCAACAGCGGCGGCCGCAGCACGTTCCAGTCGGGCACGTCGTGCAGCTCCGCCAGGATTGCCTTGTTGGCGGCCACCAGCGGAAACTTCTGGATCGCGGCGCGAACGGCGGCGATCGCACGCTGCATCGCATCCGCCTCGGGCGTCGTCCAGCCGCGCACGAGCTTCGCGATCGCGGCGACATTCACGTTCGCCGTGGCCGAGATGCAGCCCGCGCCGCCCAGCCGCAGCGCATCGAGCATGTGCGTCTCGCTGCCGGGAAACACTTCGAAACCGGGGAATGCCTCGAGGAGCGCCTGGGTGTTCTTCCAATCGCCGGAGCTGTCCTTCAGTCCCGCGACGACGCCGGGATACGCCTTCAGCAAGCGCTCGATCAGCGGCAGCGAGAAACCGACGCCGGCCATCGGCGGGATGTGATAGAGGTAGACGCGCAACCGGCTGTCGGCGACCCGTTGTATGACTTCCGCCACGCTCGCGAAGATGCCGTCGTCGCTCACCCCCTTGTAGTAGAACGGCGGCAGCAGGAGCACGCCGAAACAGCGATGTTCAACCGCGTGCCGCGTCAGCGCCACCGTGTCGTAAAGCGCACAACAGCCCGTTCCCGGGAGCAGCACGCCGGGCGGGATGCCGCGTTCGATCAGGCGCTCCAGAAGGCTCGTCCGCTCGGCGATGGTGAGCGAGTTCGCCTCGCTCGTCGTCCCGAATACGGCGAGACCGTTCGCGCCCTCGGCGAGCAGCCACCGGCAGTGGTCGACGAAGCGCTCCACATCCACGCCGAGGTCGTGGTGAAACGGGGTAAGTGCGGGCACCAATACGCCGCGCGGATAACTGTCGAGGCCCATGCGCATCCTCCCGGGACCGGTCATTTTAACCTGCCGCGCCTGGCGATCCGCCAGACGGCCTCGATCCGGCCGCGCTAGTGAACGGGTGCGGGCTTGTCGATGGGGAGATCGGCGCGCACCAGGGAAAACCGGAACGTGTTCCGCCCGCCTTCCTTGGCGCGGTACATCGCTTCGTCTGCCCGCGCAATCAGGTCGTCGCGGCTGGTGATGTCGCAATCGAATACGGCAGCGCCGATGCTCACGCCGACCTTGGCGTAATTCCCGCCCTCGATCGGGATGGGCTGGCCGATTCCGCTTATGATTTTGCGCATGATGGTTTCGATGATTGCCCGGTCCGACGTCGAGGCAAGCAGCACGACGAATTCGTCGCCACCGAGGCGGCCGACGAAATCCGTGCGCCTGACCGACTTTTCCAGCGTTCTGGCGACCTGGATCAGCACGTCGTCCCCCGCCTTGTGGCCATACGTGTCATTGACCTCCTTGAACCGGTCGAGGTCGAGCATCAGCATCGCGAAGTGATTGCCGGCGTGGTCGCGGCAGTCGTCGACCAGGAGTTCGAGATTGCGCTCGAATCCGAGCCGGTTGGGGAGCCCGGTCAGGCTGTCGGTCACCGCCAGCGCCTGTGCCGTCACCTCCGCGCGCTTGCGCTCGGTGATCTCGTTGACGACCCCCTGCATTTGCTGGTCCCGTATCGGTGTCAGCACCACGTTGACCCATCGCGTCGGCTTGCCGGCTTTGCCGTCGAACTTGATGTCCTGGTCCGTGGATTTGTTCTCGGCGATGGCCCTGTCGATCAGGGCATGGGCCGTGTCACGGTTCTTGCCGACCAGATCCATGAACATGGGAAGCGGACCTTTGGACGGATCCGCTTCCGGCAGGCCGAAAAAGCGTGCGCACGCCGGATTGTAGGAGATGAGCAGCCCTGCCTCGTCGATCACGAACAGGCCGGTATGGGCGTGCTCGAAGATCGCCTGGAGCTTCTTCTCGCCTATTTCGCGCTGGATCCGCAGTTCACGTTCCTCGTTCAGGTTTTTGACGACACGATCGGCCATCACGTTGACGTCGCGCACCAGCTGGCCGATCTCGTCGGTCTCGTTGCCCCGCGGCACCCCGAGCTTCTGCCCCATTTCGACGTGCAGTTCGTGCAGCTTGGCGGAAATCGTCGATATGGGCCGCGTGACGAAACCTATGACGACAAGGACCACGCCAAGTCCGACCAGCGCGACCTGCCCCGAGAGCAGCAGGGCCGTGAACCAGGATTGGCGCACGACGATGTCGCGAATCTCCGCGGCGTCCGGAACCAGCACGATCTCGCCGACAATTTCTTCGCTGTTGAACGGCGACGCAATCTTTCGCACCACGACATCGGGCCGGGGCCCGGAGAAAATCGTGTCCGGCGAATCCGCTGCCAGCGTGTCCTTGCGATGGGCCAGTTCGACATTCCCGGCGCGGATCGTCACTTCGATCACGGTCCGTGTGCTGATCAGCCCACGCGCAACTTCATCTGCAAGCTTCTTGTCCGACACGTAGCAGGCGATCGCCACCGTGTTCTGGACGATGTCGAGGTATTCCTGGATCCGGTTCTGCTGCTCGGCGCTTTTCTCCTGTTGAGCAAGCGGGATCGCGAGCGCAAGAAAGCCGAGACCCACCACCGCGACGATCGACACGATGACCACTGCACTGCGAGCGGCGATGCTCGTGCGGAAAAGCCCGGTCACGGTGGGGCGCACGGTCGACGCAATCGCGCTACGGCGAAAGCTCCAGAACCACTTTCACGCGGGAATTCACTTTTTTCCTGTCGACGTAGCCGATCGCCCCTTTGTTGTTGGCGACGGCATCGATGACCTCGCTGGCATTGTCCATCTGACGGGGCGGCGATCCCTGGCCCGAGAACACGAGCCGCGCCCAGTACGACTGGATTTCGGGCAACTCCTTGCCGAGCAGCGCGCGATAGAACGCGGCCTTTTCGGCGCTCTCGTCCACCGGAAGCGCGGAGATCCCGGACGGTAACTTCTTGTACCGACCCATGAAGATGTTGATGGCCTCGTCCCGGGTCAGCTTGTCGACGCCGCTGCCCGCATTCGATATCACGACAAGATCGCCCGCCGCTCGTGCCACGCCGAAGAAAGGCAGGCATGCAATGAGAACGAGGGCGGTGATGCGCATGCGCCGGGCCTAGAAAACGAAGTCGAGCGCAACGCTGAATATCGTCGCGCGACCGTTCCAGTCCGGCTGCGCGTTGCGCCAGAGCAGCGCCGCATGGTCCTGCACGCGAACCTGATCCAGCTGGATCTTCAGGTCCGCGTTACGCATGAAGTCGTAGCGCACGCCAATGGTGGCCGTGCGCTGACGGCTTTGCGCCTGTTTGAGCAAGTTCGAGACCGCGTCATCCAGCGGGTTGGGCGTCGGAAAGCCGGTTTGACGATTGACCGCCTTCGATCGCGTGCCGGCGAGCGTGACGTAGGGCGTCCACTCGCCAGTCCGGTAACTCAACAGGACATAGCCGGCGTCCTTGGGCGGGAAGAGCAGCGAATTCGAATTGCTGCGGTTGTACATGAGTTGCGCCTGCCAGGGCCCGTGTTCGTAGATCACCCCGGCCGAGGCGATGGTGGCCGTCTTGCCGGCCAAGGCCAGGTCGGAGGCGAGCGCTCCGGCAATCGGGCTGCCCGTGCCCCGCAACGCATCGAGTAACGGGGAAATGCTTGGGACTTCGTTGTCGATCCGGATCGCCGTGTATCCAGCCCGCGCGTGCCAGTCCCCTTTCAGGTAATCGAGATTGACGCCCAGAACACGCGAACCTGAGAGATCGAAAGCATCCCCGCCGGGGGACGGGAGCTTCTCATCGGCACGCCCGCCGTAGAACTTGGCCGACGCAAGGCCGCTTCCCAGTACCAGCTCGACGACCGCGTCGGCGCCGTCGATATGCGAGAGCTGCAGCGGACCAAAATAGTCGACCGGCGGGCGCACCCACAGGTACGAGTAACCGACATAGCGTGAATCGGAGAGCATGTAGACGTCCCATCCGAGCCGCCCCACGCGCAGCTTCCAATCGGGGGTCGGAGAATAGCTGATGAAAGCCCATGTCACGTCGGGATCATAGTTTCCCTGGTAGTTGTAGTGGCTGACGACCTGCACGACGCCGTCGACGTCGGCGCTGAAGCGGGCGTTGAGCTGCAGGCCAAACACGGAGTCGACCTTGGCACTCCAGCCGTTCGCGATGCCGCGCGGCTGCGAGATATCGCGAATGAATTCGGCACCGCCAGTGCTGTTGTGCGTGAGGCCTGCCGTGCCGAATCCGCTTACAGAAACGGCCCCTTCCGGATCGAGCGCGTCGGCGGCCGCGCCGAACGGAAGCAGAAGCGCGAAGAGGCATGACCAGAGCAGGCAATGCCGGATGAATGTCATGTGGCGCGCTCCCGGTGGACCGGTCCAGATCGCGCTGCGTGAGGCGATTTCCGCACTTGCGCTCCGGTCGCGTTTCGCCCGCGACGACCGCAGGGGACCCGCGCAAGAGTGCTCCCTTGTCGCGGCCGAGGATGTACGCTGGCGTACATACGCCGTCGACGTCGCGGCGCGGGCGACGGGAAGCGTGATGCCACTTTCTAATCAATCACTTACGGCGCGCCGGCTCCGGAGCCCCGACTCAGCAGCAGTTCCTCGGTCATGCTGGCAAAACGCGGCGCGCGCACCGGCAACGGGAAGTCCGCGGCGAGTTCGTCGAGCTCCGCCGGCAATGGCGGTTCGATCCAATCGTCGCGACCGGCAAGCGCGGGACCATGCCACGCACTCGGGCCTGCGAGACGCACCGGGAGGCCCGCGGGAAAATCGATGAGGCGCGAATCGCCTGCCTGCATGTTCAGCTTCCGCGAAGTTTGTCCCGCGCGCGAAACCACCATGTCATGAGCGGCCGAAACCACGCGGTGCCGTTGTAGAAGGGGACGGCAGTAAACGGTATGTCATCGAAAGCCGTCTTCCCTTCGCGCTGGCCGAGAATCTTCAGCGCCAGCTTGTGACCGAGATAGGGCATGAGCGCCACGCCGGAGCCATTGCAACCCAGCGCGTACCAGATGCCGTCACGCTGTCCGATGCCGGGCAAATCGCTTCGTGTCATCGCGACATTGCCGGTCCAGACATGGCTGACGCGCGCGTCCGCCAGCGACGGAAAGATATCGCGCAGTTCCTTCATCAACCAGGCGGCGGCTACGTCGAGCGCGATGGGATGCAACGCGGCGCGCCCGCCCAGCACAATCCGCGTGCCATCCGGTGAAGGCCGGTAGTAGAGGTGCTTGTCGCGCGTCTCGACGATCATCCGGCCGTTCGGGATCAGCGCGCGGACGCGGCTCTGGCCCAACGACTCGGTGGCGATGAGAAAACTCGGTATCGCCACGAGACGGCGTGCGAGAGCCGGCGTGGCGCGCCCCGTGTAGCCGTTGGTCGTGGCGACGACTTCGGCGGCGTGGAGACGGCCGCGTGCCGTATCGACAACAAACGCATTCGCCTCGCGCCTGACCGCGGTCACCGGCGCGTAGCCCGCGACCAACGCGCCGCCGGCGCGCACCGTTTGCAGGAGCCCCTGCTGGAACATCGCGGGATGCACCGCGCCGTGCGCACGAAACAGCAATCCGCCTTGATAGAAGTCCGTCGCCACCTCGTTGCGGACGTCGGCCTTGCTCAATACGTCGATGGGAATACCGAGATCACGTCGCAGTCCAGCGGCATCGTTCGCGATCGACGCAAGGTCCGCGTTCGTCCACGCGCCGCGCATCCGCCCGCACAATTGCAGGCCGGCGTCGATCTTCTCGCCCGTGATCAAGTCCTTGACGAACTCGAGCGACGCCATGCCGTCGCGGATCAGGTCCTTTGCCTTCTCCGGCCCGAAACGCTCGATGAGCTTTGTGTAGGAGAGCCGATGGCCATGGCCGATCATGCCGCCCGATCGGCTCGATGCACCATAGCCGGGCGCCGCGGCTTCGAGCACGACGACCGACCTGCCGGCGCGGGCGAGGGTGAGTGCCGCGGACAGTCCCGCATAGCCGGCGCCGATGATCGCAACGTCGCAATGCTGCGGCAGCGCGACGTCGATCGGCCCTTCGCGAGCCGCCGCGTCCCACCAGTAAGGCTCATGGGAAACGGAAGGCGATCCGGCCACGAGGTCGCTGTCCTGTCCCATCCTTGCGCCGTCGAGACTCACTCTTTTCGGAAGGGTGCGCTTGATTATCCTTGCGCCCACGGTAACATGGCGCCAACCATAGGGGGAACCAATGAAGAAACTGCTTATCGCGATCCTGGGCGCCGCGCTTTTGTCCGCTCTGCTGGCGTTTGCGCAGAAAAAGAGCCTGGTCGTCGGCATGGGTTCGGCCGACGCCGGCAAGCTCGATCCGCATATTGCCTCGACCACGCCGGACAAGGGCTTGCTGAGCTGGATGTTCAACGGCCTGGTCCGCATCAAGCCCGGAAAGATCAGCCCGGAGTTCATCGAGCCCGATCTCGCCGAGAGCTGGACGTCGAATCCCGCGGGCACCGAATGGACGTTCAAGATCCGTTCCGGCGTGCAATGCCATCACGGCTACGGCGAATTCACGGCCGAAGACGCGGCGTATTCGATCCGGCGCGCCGGCAACAAGGCGACCTCGTCCTATTCGAATGACTTCGCCGCGATCGACAAGGTCGAGGCGATCGACAAGTCGACGCTCAAGGTCACGCTCAAGAATCCCGTGGCGGGATTCCTGGGCTACGTTGCCAACGTCAACGGCGGCAACATGATCTGCAAGAAAGCCGCCGAGGAGATG
Organism: Casimicrobiaceae bacterium; assembly: GCA_039934535.1. Taxonomy (GTDB): domain Bacteria; phylum Pseudomonadota; class Gammaproteobacteria; order Burkholderiales; family Casimicrobiaceae; genus CAIWHR01. Next base: position 9,558 of record JBDTLY010000037.1, read on the forward strand.
GGCGAGAATTTCGCCAAGAAGCCCATCGGCACCGGGCCGTTCATGTTCGCCGAATATCAGCCGCAACAGTATGTGAAACTGGTCGCCAACAAGCAGTATTTCCGCGGTGCCCCAGTACTCGAGGACATCACCTTTCGCTACATCCCGGCGGACTCGAGTCGCGATCTCGCCTTCCAGTCGGGCGAGCTCGACATGATCTACGGCAAGCAGGACCAGACCTGGTTCGATCGCACAGCCAAGCTGCCGGGCGTCAAGGTGATCGCCATGGAGCCAGGCGAGCTGTCCGTGCTGTCGCTCAACATCACCGTGAAGCCGCTCGACGACATCCGCGTGCGACAGGCCATCGCGTATGCCATCGATCGCAAGGCCATCGTCGTCTTCAAGGGCGCGGGGTCGTCGCGCGAGGCCGTTTCTGTCGTGCCCTCCGGGTACCTCGGCACGGATGAAAAGGCACCGCTCTTCCCCTACGATCCGGCAAAGGCCAAGGCGCTGCTGGCCGACGCGGGCTACCCTAACGGCGTCACGATCAAGACCATTCACACGACGCTGACCGGCATGCAGACGCTGATCGAGGCCGTGCAGGCGCAGCTCAAGAAGGTCGGCATCAACCTCGACATCGAACTCGTGGAGCACGCGACTTTTCATGCGCAGATCCGCAAGGACCTCTCGCCGATCGTGCACTACCAGGCCGCGCGGTTTCCCGTGGCGGATGTCTACCTGACCCAGTTCTTCGACTCGAAATCGATCGTCGGCTCGCCCACGGCCGTGACGAATTTCAGCCACTGCAGCGTCGCCGACGACGACATCCGCGCGGCGCGTGTTGCGACGGATCCGGTCAAGCAGAAGGCGCTCTGGAAGTCGGCGCAGGAGAAGATCATCAAGGCCGTCTGCGGCGTCCCCATTTACGAGCAGCTGCAGCTCTGGGCGTGGTCGGACAAGCTTGATCTCGGCTACGAGCTGCAGGGGTCGCTCAATCTGGCGCCACCGATCACGGAGAAAACCCGCTTCACCAAGTAAGCGCGGGCACGCGAACGACGTCGATTGCGGTCGTTCCGGGCGCCGATCCTGAAAGACTGAGCGGACGACATGACCGCGTTCGTGGTCCGCCGCTTGGCGTTTGCCTGCGTGACGCTGTTCGCGGTGCTGACGCTCGTCTTCGTGCTGGTGCGGATCGTTCCCGGCGATCCGGCACAGATCATTCTCGGGGACCAGGCGAGCCGCGAAGCGATCGAGGCGCTCCGGCACCGGCTCGGTCTCGACCTTCCGATCGCGGAGCAATACGGCGTGTTCCTCGCGGGCGCGCTGCGCGGAAACTGGGGTGTCTCGATGGTGACCGGCCAGCCGGTCATCGGCGAGGTGCTGCGGGTCCTTCCGTGGACGATTCAGCTGACCGTCGTGTCGCTGATCCTCGGCATTGTCATCGGCGTCCCCGCCGGTGTGTATGCCGCGATCCATCGCAACCGCTTCGTCGACTACGCGGTGCGGATCTCCTCGCTGCTCGGGTTGTCCTTCCCGCCCTTTGTCGCGGCAATCATCCTGCTGCTCCTCTTCGCGATCGCCGTGCCGTGGTTTCCGGTCATCAGCGCGCGCTCCGGCAGCGTCGGCGCCTGGTTCCAGTCGATCACGCTGCCGGCGGTGAGCCTCGGCCTGATTTCAGCCGCATACGTGACCCGCGTCACGCGCTCGGCGATGCTCGAAGTCCTGTCCGAAGACTACGTGCGCACCGCCCGCGCCAAGGGCGTGCCGTGGAACGCCGTGGTGTGGCGCCATGCACTGCGCAACGCGTTGATTCCAATCATCACCGTGGTCGGGCTCTATCTCGGCATCCTGATCGGCAATTCGGTGCTGACCGAAATCGTCTTCAGCCGCCCGGGCCTCGGCAAGCTCCTCATCGGCGCGCTCAATCAGCGCGACTATCCGATGCTGCAGGGAATGATGGTGATCTATACGCTGATCGTGGTGCTGGTGAACCTGCTGACCGACCTCGCGTATGGCTTCGCCGATCCGCGGGTGAAACTGAAATGACCACCCCCGCGATCCGTGCACTTCCGGCGGCGCCGACGCCCCTCGCCTACTTCGCTGCGCAGACGTACAAGGCGTTCAACACCAACAAGACGTCATGGATCGGGCTGGCGGTTTTTCTCATTGTGATCGCGCTGGCGATCTTCGCACCGGTGCTGGCGCCGTTCGATCCCACCGACCAGAACATCATGGAGAAGCTCAGGCCGCCCAGTCTCGAGCACTGGCTCGGCACCGACAGCTTCGGCCGCGATACGTTGTCGCGCATTCTCTACGGTGCGAGAGTCTCGCTGGTCATCGGCGTTGTGTCGACGCTGGCCGCGATGCTGATCGGCTCGGCGATCGGCATGCTCGCCGGCTGGCACGGCGGCCGCATCGACACCGTCACGATGCAGGCGATGGACGTCCTGCTGGCCTTTCCCTCCCTGATCCTGGGACTGATTCTCGTGGCGATGCTGGGCCCGTCGATGCTCAACATCATCATCGCGATTGCTCTGACGTCGATTCCGCCCTTCGCCCGCATCGCGCGGGCGCCGACCATCGCGATCAAGGAGCGCGAGTTCGTCATGGCCGGCCGTGCGCTCGGGTTCTCCGACACGCGCCTGATCGCCGGCCACATCCTGCCGAACATCCTGCCGGAAATCCTGGTGATGGGGTCGCTCTGGCTCGCCAACGCCATTCGCACCGAGGCATCGCTCGCCTTCGTCGGGCTGGGCGTCAAGCCACCCATCGCGACATGGGGCGGCATGATCCGCGAAGGCTTCGAGAACATCCTCGACAGCTACACGCTGGCGCTGGTGCCGAGCATCGCCATCCTGATCGTTATCTTCGCGCTGAACCTTCTCGGCGATGGTTTGCGCGACGCGATCGACCCCAAGCTCAAGGGCGAAACATGAATACCGAGATGACGGGTGCGGTGCCCGTCCTCGCCGTCCGCAACCTGACGACATCGTTTCGGGTCGATGGCGTGTGGACCACGGTCGTGAAAGGAATCTCGTTCGAGATCGGGCCGCGCGAGACGGTGGCGATCGTCGGCGAGTCGGGCTCCGGCAAGAGTGTCACCGCGCTGTCGATCATGCGGCTCCTGCCGGGCGCCAACAGCCGGGTCACGGGCGAGATCCTGCTCGAGGGACGCGAGCTCCTCACGTTGCCCGAAGACCAGATGCGAAACGTGCGCGGCAACCAGATCTCGATGATCTTCCAGGAGCCGATGACGAGCCTCAATCCGGTGCTGACCCTCGGATTCCAGATCGCCGAAGCCCTGATCTACCATCGCGACCTCGACCGCGCGCAGGCCGAGGCCGAGACCCTGCGTATTCTGGAACGCGTCCGCATTCCATCCGCCGCATCGCGGTTGCACGAGTATCCGCATCGGCTGTCCGGCGGCATGCGCCAGCGCGTGATGATCGCGATGGCGCTGGCGTGCAAGCCGAAGTTGCTGATCGCCGACGAACCCACCACCGCGCTGGACGTCACGATCCAGGCCGAAATCCTCGAGTTGATCAAGTTGCTGCAGGACGAGGAAGGCATGTCGGTGGCGTTCATCACGCATGACATGGGTGTTGTGGCCGAGATCGCCGACCGCACAGTCGTCATGCTCAACGGCAACGCCGTCGAACAGGCCCCCACCGCGAACCTTTTCGCGGCGCCGCGTGAGCCCTACACCCGCGCCCTCCTCGCCGCGGTTCCGCGCCTGGGCTCGATGAAGGGCCGGCCCGACCCGGCGCGTTTTGCGATCGTCGATCCCGTCACGGGCGAGCGCGAGGTCGTCCCCGAAACGGCGTCGACCGCTGCGGTGACCGAGCGCCCGGTGCTCGAAGTCGCCAATCTCGTGACCCGCTTCGACATTCACTCCGGCGTGCTGGGCCGCGTCCGTGCGCGCGTGCACGCGGTCGAGGATGTTTCGTTCTCGCTCTCCGCGGGCGAAACGCTGGCGCTGGTCGGCGAAAGCGGCTGCGGCAAGTCGACCACCGGTCGCTCGATCCTGCGCCTGGTCGAGCCGAATGCCGGGACCGTCCTGTTCGAAGGACAGGATGTGCGAGCGCTCGACCGCCATGGCCTGCGCGCCGCCCGCCGCCGCATGCAGATGATCTTCCAGGATCCCTTTGCCAGCCTCAATCCGCGCAAGACCGTGGGCGGTGCGATTGCCGAACCGATGACGGTGCACGGCCTGCTCAATCGCTCGGACGCGCGCGAGCGGGTCCACGAGCTCCTGAAGAAAGTCGGACTTCCGCCCGACATGGCGAGCCGATTTCCGCATGAATTCTCCGGCGGCCAGCGTCAGCGCCTGTGCATCGCGCGCGCGCTCGCGCTCGAGCCCAAGCTGCTGGTCGCCGACGAAGCGGTATCGGCGCTCGACGTCTCGATCAAGGCGCAGGTCATCAACCTGATGATGGACCTGCAGGCGGAGATGGGGCTGGCGTACCTGTTCATCTCGCACGATATCGCGGTGGTCGAACGGGTGAGCCATCGTGTCGCCGTGATGTACCTCGGCGAGATCGTCGAGATCGGGCCGCGCGCCGCCGTCATGGAAAATCCGCAGCACCCGTACACCAAGCGACTGATCGCGGCGGTGCCGGTGCCGGAAGCGGGCCGCCGCGCGCTCCGGCGCGGGCTTTCGACGACCGA
>JBDTLY010000038.1:0-13811 GCA_039934535.1 Casimicrobiaceae bacterium
GGTCGCCGGTCTCGCTCGCGCGCGAAAACGCGATGATCTTCGGCAAGTGGCGGGCGTCCTCGCGCGACGGCAGCCGGCCTTCGGTCGCGGCCTGCTCGAGATGATGATGGCAGACGTAATTCGCGCGCCCCTTGAGGAGCGCGAGGGTCACCGGTACGCCGAGCGCGCCGCCGACCAGCGGCAGGTCGCGCTGGAAGAGCTGATCCTGCAGCGTCTTGGTGCCCGTGGAAACGATGACCTTGCCGCCGTAGAGCAGCGCGGGGACGAGGTAGGCAAACGTCTTGCCCGTGCCGGTGCCGGCTTCGGCGAGCAGCGGCGTGCGCTCGACGATCGCGCGCGCGACCGCCTCGGCCATCTCGAGCTGCTGCGGGCGGAAGCGAAAACCGGGCAGCGTTCGGGCAAGCGCGCCGCCTTCGCTGAAGATGGCGGCGAGCGCCGGATCGGCCTTCGTGGATGCGCTTTCCGGGGGAAGCGCGAGGGCGACGTCGCTCAGCGCTTCGCCTTTCCCTTTGCGGCCGGGGCCGCCGGCGCCGGCGTCGTGTGCGATTTCACGATCACCAGGATCTCCTTGATTCCGGCGATGCGCTCTTTGAACCGATCGTACGGCTCCAGGGTGCGTGCCTTGTAAGCCTCGTCCGACTCGCCGGCCTGCCAGGCAAGGCCGGCCATCGCGGTGAGCCAGTACTCCTGCAGGCTGCGCACGCCTTCGACCGCCTGCTTGGAGATCGATGCATCGCGGAGCGCCCCCTGGTACGGCCGCGTCATGTTGAGCTTCTGCTTGTTGAGGCAGTACTCGCTCTTCGCGCCGTGGACCCCTTCGGTCGACTTCTCGTAGCCGAACTCGATGACCTCGATGCTCTTCACGTGCTTGCACATCGTGTAGAGGTGCCCGACCGCGTCGAAGTAGCAGTCCAGCGCGGCCATGCCGTCGGCGGCCGGGCAGACGTAGTTGTGCGCCGGGCCGGGGTTGCCGCCGATGGTCTCCGCCGCGACGGACTGCCCGAAGGACGCGAGAGCGGCGGCGACGAACGCTGCGACAAAAGGGGTTGGGGACACGGCGCGCTTCGGTAGAGGGATTCCCCGGATGCTAACCGCAAGCGCGGGGAGGGCTCAAGTCATTCTAACGGATGAAGCCGCGACCGTGCGTCGCGATACGGCCGTTTCGCGGGAACCGCGTCAGAGCGTGCTGCCGCCCGACACTTCGATGACCGCGCCGTTGATGTAGGACGCCTCGTCGGAGGCGAGCCAGGCGTAGGTGTTCGCGATCTCCTCGGGACGGCCGAGCCGGCCCAGCGGCACCTTGTCCTCCATCATCTGGACGACCTTCTGCGGCATCTGTTTCAGTATCGGCGTCTCGATGAATCCGGGGCAGATCGCGTTGGAGCGGATGCCCTTCTTGCCGAGCTCGCGCGCCCACGTCTTCATCATGCCGATCACCGCGAACTTGCTGGCGGCGTAGTTGGTCTGGCCGAAGTTGCCGTAGAGCCCGACGATCGACGACGCGTTGAGGATGCAGCCCGAATGCTGCTCCAGCATGATGTCGACGACCGCCTTCGTGCAGTTGTAGACGCCCTTCAGGTTGACGTCGATCACCGAGTCGAACTGGTCGTCGGTCATCTTCTTCAATTGCGCGTCCTGCACGATGCCGGCGTTGTTGACCAGGGTGTCGATGCGGCCCCACTTGGCCATTACCCCTTCGACCATCCGGGCAATGCTTTCCTTCTTCGTGACGTCGATGCCGAAGGCGAGCGCCTCGCCGCCGCTGTCGCAGATTTCCTGGGCGACATCCTTCGCCGACTGCTCGTTGATGTCGCAGACGGCGACTTTGGCGCCTTCCTGGGCAAACTTGACCGCGGTGGCGTGGCCGATGCCGGAACCGGCGCCCGTGATGATCGAGACCTTGTCCATCAGACGACGCATGCTTGTTGACTCCCTGGATATGCGCAACCCGGCAGGCGCCGGGTCGAATAGACACATTATAGTCATATTGGTGCGCCGCACAACCCGGATAGGGTCTTTCCGACAGCCGGCGGACTTGACCATAATCAACAAATAATCAATTAATTAGCGATTGTCTCCGGTGTCCGGCTTGGCCGGATTGGTGCATTGGCCCATGCTCTCCCACGGTGCGTTGCTGCAGTTGCGAGCCGCCGCCGATCCGGCCTCAGAGCCGTTCAGGTTCCGGCCGGTTCCCAGTGAGCGACGACAAGCTGCAGGGCCACGGTGCCATTCCACTCGTTCGGGTCCGGACGATAGACGGCCCGGATCGTCGGGGGCAGCGGGTCGGCGTGGTTGAACAGGATGGCGGCGAAGCGGCCGGCGCCGCGGCGCTCGAGGACGAGCTTCGAGTGCTTGCCGCCGACGATCCGCTGATCGGCGACGTCGAACACGTCGTCGAAGGACGGCGCCGGAAAGCCCTGGCCCCAGACCTCGCCGGCCACGGCATTGGCAAGCGCCAGGGTGATGTCGGCCGGTTCGAGCCCGCCGTCGGATTCCTGGGTCCGGGCCAGGTGCGCCGGCGTGAGCTGCTCCCGGGCGACCGCCTCGAAGGCCGCCGCGAACCGGGGCAGGTCGGATTCCGCCAGCGAAAGGCCCGCGGCGTAGGCGTGGCCGCCGAAGCGGGCAATCACCCCGGGTTCGCGCTTGGCGACGAGGTCGAGCGCGTCGCGCAGGTGGAATCCCGCAATCGAGCGTCCGGAGCCTTTTAGCTCGCCGCCTGCGCCGCGCGCGAAGACAATCGCGGGCCGGTGGTGCCGGTCCTTGAGGCGCGAGGCGACGATGCCGACCACGCCCTGGTGCCAGTCCGGGCGGAACAGGCACAGCGTGTAGGCGTCATCTGCCGCGTCGCCGGCGGTGTCGTTCGCAGCGCGCGCCTCGAGTTCCGCGAGCGCCTCCTCCTGCATGACCGATTCGACGTCGCGCCGCTCGCGGTTCAGGCGGTCGAGCTCGGTGGCAAGCGGCATCGCCGCGACGGCGGTATCGGCGAGCAGGCAGCGGATGCCGACGGTCATGTCGGCAAGACGGCCCGCGGCATTGAGGCGCGGCCCCGCGACGAAGCCGAGATCGTAGGCGGATGCGCGGCGCGCGTCCTTTCCCGCCGCTGCAAATAGCGCGGCAATTCCCGGCTGGCACCGTCCCGTGCGAATCCGCGCCAGTCCTTGCGCGACCAGCGTGCGGTTGATGCCGTCGAGGCGAACGACGTCGGCGACCGTCCCGAGCGCAACGAGGTCGAGCAGCGACGCGAGATTCGGCTCCGGCCGGCTCGCGAACGCGCCGCGCTCGCGCAACAGCGCACGCGTGGCCATCAGCACGTAGAACATCACGCCCACGCCGGCGAGGTTCTTGCCCGGAAACGCGCAACCCGGCTGATTCGGATTGACGATGAGCGCGGGTGCGGGGAGCGTCGCCGCGGGCAGGTGATGGTCGGTGATCAGCACCTCGATGCCGCGCGCGGCGGCTTCGGCGACGCCATCGTGGCTCGCGATGCCGTTGTCGACGGTGACGATGAGCCGCGGCGCGCGGGTCGCCGCTTCGACGACGATCTCGGGCGTCAAGCCGTAGCCGTACTCGAAGCGGTTCGGCACGAGGAAGTCGACGACCGCGCCCATCGCCGCGAGCCCGCGCACGGCGACGGCACACGCAGTGGCGCCGTCGGCGTCGTAGTCGGCGACGACGAGGATGCGTTCGCGTTGAGCGATCGCGTCGGCGAGTCGCGCGGCGGCCGCGTCGATCCCTTTCAGCAGCGGGAAGGGCGGCAATCGCGCGAGGTCGGTGTCGAGTTCGTCGACGGTCGCGACGCCGCGCGCTGCGAACACACGCGCGAGCACCGGATGAATGCCCGCCGCCGCGAGGGACGCCGCAGCGGGCGGAATTGCGCGCCGGACGATTTCCACTACGCGTCCGCGCGCGCGGCCGCGAGAACGGGCGCGATATCGTCGCGCGCGAAGCGCAGCGCGAAGCGCCGCCACACGCCCGGCCTTTGCGTCGTCCACGCAAGGGCGCCGTTGCGACCCTCCGCGATCAGCGTGACGGCGTTGAGCGTGCGCTGGATCAGCGCGGCCCATGCGGGCGCGGCCCAATCGCGTTCGACGGCGGTGAGATCGAGCGGAGGTGGAAGCGTGACGACGAGCGTCGAGGCATCGCTGGCGCTCGCAAGCGCCGCATCCAATGCAGCGGGCACTGCGTGCGCCATGCGATTGATATGCGCGGCGAGCGCGGCGGCGATGCCGCTGCCGGCAAACGTCGCGACGGAGGCCGCGGACGCCCGCGATGGCAGCATGCCGCCTTCCGAGAGCCAGACGGAATTCGCCGGCGCCTTGCCTTCGTTTTCGCGCGCTGCGTTGACCGGATGGTCGTGCAACAGCATCTGGATCTCGCTTTGCCACCGTTGCCACGTCCCGGCATCGGGTCCCATCGGCAGAAGCTCGCGCAACATGCGTCCGGCCACGGTCGCGACGGGCCGTGTCCGGATCGCAACGGGCGCCGGCGCGCGCACGAACCAGGCATCGGGCCGCGCGGCGACGAACGCGATGCCGTCGGTTGCAAAATGCGCGTTCAGCATCGCGATCAGCGTCGCGGCATCGAGCGCATCGAGATCCTGCACGATTCCGGCCAGGCGGACGTCATCGCGACCCGCAACGAGCGTCACGGGATCCGCGGCGAGCCAGAACGCCTCGCCCGGATCGACGCCGTGCGCGGCAATGCGCACCGGCGCGAGCGGCCAATCGGTTCCCGCGGCATGCTCGATCCCGTAGAACGGCGCGAGCGCCGCGTCAGAGCCTTCCGGCTCGTGCGCGGGCGGGCCGGCGATCGAGAGCAGGCGCGCGAGATGCGGCGCGCGCGCGGCGCGATCCGCATCCTGCGCGAGGAGGCCGGGGAGCGTGAGGACGAGATGCATGGGAACGCGCAGGCGGGATAGCGGGTCAGAAGCATCACACTAGCATGCGATAATGCGCGCCCGCCGCGTTCCCGGCGCGAAGGAAACCTGTCGTGTCGCCCTACGAACTCGCCGTCGGATTGCGTTACACGCGCGCACGCCGCGGCGCGGGACGCAATTCGTTCATCTCGTTCATCGCGCTGACGTCGATGGCCGGCATCGCGCTCGGCGTGGCCGCGCTGATCGTCGTGCTGTCGGTGATGAACGGCTTCCAGGAGGAGCTGCGCAACCGGATCCTGGCGGTCGCCTCGCACATCGAGGTGCGCGGGATGCCGTCCCTCGCCGACGACGCGGCGGTCGCGCGGATGGCGCTCCAGAATCCTCGCGTCAAGGCGGCGGCGCCCTACGTGCTCGGGCAGGCGATGCTCTCGGCCAACGGCGCGAATCGCGGCGTGCTCGTCCGCGGCATCGACCCGGCGCGCGAGAGCACGGTCGCCGACATCGGCTTGCACATGCGCATGGGCTCGCTCGATGCGCTGAAGCCGGGCGGCTTCGGCATCGTGCTGGGGGCCGATCTCGCCCGCGGCCTCGGCGTGCGCATGGGCGACACGGTCGTAGTGATCACGCCGCAGGGCACGCTGACCGCGGCCGGCACGCTGCCGCGCCTGAAAAGCTTCACCGTGGTCGGCGTGTTCGAGGTCGGCATGTTCGAGTTCGACAGCGGCCTCGCGTTGATCGACATGGAGGACGCGAAGAAGCTCTATCGCCTCGAAGGCGTCTCGGGCGTGCGCCTGAAGCTCGACGACCTCTACGCCGCGCCGCGCGTGGCGCAGGAGCTTGTCGGCCGCCTCAACATCGACGCCGAGGTCCGCGACTGGACGATGAGCCATTCGAATTTCTTCCGCGCCGTGCAGATCGAAAAACGCGTGATGTTCATCATCCTCACGCTGATCATCGCGGTGGCGGCGTTCAACATCGTGTCGGCGCAGGTGATGACGGTCACCGACAAGCAGGCCGACATCGCGATCCTGCGCACGCTGGGCGCCTCGCCGGGGTCGATCACGGCGATTTTCATGATCCAGGGCGGGCTGATCGGCGTCATCGGCACGGCGCTGGGCGTCATCGGCGGAGTGCTGCTCGCGCTCAACGTCGGCACCGTACTGCCGGCGATCGAGCGCTTGTTCAGCGTCCAGTTCCTCGACAAGACCGTCTACTACATCAACGAGCTGCCGTCCGACCTCCAGACCGCGGACGTGGTGACGATCGCCTGCATCGCGCTCGTGCTCGCGCTGCTGGCGACGATCTATCCCGCCTGGCGCGCGGCGAAGGTGAATCCGGCAGAGGCGCTGCGCTATGAGTGAGCCCGTCGCCGCGCCGCCGGTGCTCGAATGCCGCGGCCTTGCGAAAACCTACCGCAGCGGGCCGCTGGAAGTTCCCGTGCTGCTCGGCGTCGATCTCGCGATCGCGCAGGGCGAGCGCGTCGCGATCGTCGGGACGTCGGGCTCGGGCAAGAGCACGCTGCTCCACCTGCTGGGCGGCCTCGATGCGCCGTCGGCGGGAGAGGTACGCATCGAAGGCGCCGCGTTCGCGACGCTGACAGAACAGGAGCGCGGCCGCGTGCGAAATCGCGCGCTCGGCTTCATCTACCAGTTCCATCACCTGCTGCCGGAATTCTCCGCGCTCGAAAACGTCGCGATGCCGCTCGCGATCCGGCGCGAGGCGCAGGATGCCGCGCGTGAAGCGGCGCGCGTCATGCTGGACCGTGTCGGGCTGGGGCATCGCGTCGCGCACCGGCCCGGCGAGCTGTCGGGCGGCGAGCGGCAGCGCGTGGCGCTCGCCCGCGCGCTCGTCACGTCGCCGCGGTGCGTGCTGGCCGACGAGCCGACCGGCAACCTCGACCGCCGGACCGCGGGCGACGTGTTTTCGCTGATGCTCGAATTGAACCGCGCCGCCGGCACCAGCCTCGTGATCGTTACGCATGACCCGGAGCTCGCTGCTCGCACCGACCGCACGCTGCATCTCGTCGACGGGGTATTGCGCTAGGTTTCAGACCACCAGCGGCGGCTCGTCCATGAGCGCGACCTGCTCGCGCAATTCGAGGATGCGGTCCTGCCAGTAGCGTTGCGTGTTGAACCACGGAAACGCCGCGGGGAACGCGGGATCGTCCCACCGCTGCGCAAGCCACGCCGAATAGTGGAGGAGCCGCAGCGTCCGCAATGCTTCGACGAGATGAAGCTCGCGCGGATCGAACGCCGCGAAGTCCTCGTACCCGTCGATCACCGCCGCGAGCTGCAGCGACATCGCGGCGCGGTCGCCCGAAAGCAGCATCCACAGGTCCTGCACCGCGGGGCCGTTTCGCGCATCGTCGAAGTCGACGAAATGGGGGCCGTCGTCCTGCCACAGCACGTTGCCGGCATGGCAATCGCCATGCAGCCGCAACGTCGCCACGGCGCCCGCTCGATCGTACGCATGCCGGACGCCCTCGAGCGCCTGCGCTGCAATGGCACGCCACGCAGGGAGCAGGTCGGCGGGAACGAAGTCGTGCGCGAGCAGCCAGTCGCGCGGCACGAGGCCGTGCGTCTCGAGGTCGATCGCCGGCCGGTGCAGAAACGGCGTCAGCGCGCCGACCGCATGAATGCGACCCAGGAAACGGCCCATCCACTCGAGCGTTGCGCGGTTTTCGAGCTCCGGCGCGCGGCCGCCGCATCGCGGATACACGGCGAAGCGGAATCCCTCCGCCGCATGCAGCGTGACGCCGTCGTTCGCAAGCGGCGCCACGACTGGAATCTCGCGCGCCGCGAGTTCCGCGACGAACGTGTGCTCTTCGTGAACCTGCGCGTCGGTCCAGCGCCCGGGCCGGTAGAACTTGACGACGATGGGCGGCGCGTCGTCGCGCCAGACCTGGTAGACGCGGTTCTCGTAGCTGCCGAGCGCCTGCAGGCGTCCGTCGCCGCGATAACCGACGCTGTCGAGCGCGTCGAGGACGACGTCCGGCGTAAGGGTCGAGTACGGATGCGGCGGTGCGTCACGCATCCCGCCGATTGTACGGCGTCAACGCTAATACTCGACCGGGATCGGGTCGAGCGAGCGCCACAGGTACCACGACGCGACGCTGCGCCATGGCTGCCAGGCGAGCGCGATTTCGCGCATGCCGTCGATCGGGAGCCGTTCGTCGTCGTTGTAGTGCCGCGCGATGGCGTTCTGCAACCCGATGTCGCCGACGGGGAATACATCGGCGCGCATCTCGTGGAAGATGAGGAACATCTCGGCGGTCCAGCGGCCGATCCCCTTCACGTCGGTGAGCCGCTCGATCAGCGCCTCGTCGTCGAGTTCCGGCCACGCCGCCGAGTCGAGCGTGCCCTTCGTGAAGTGCCGCGCGAGGTCCCTCAGGTAGTCTGCCTTGCGCTCGGAAAGGCCGCAGGTGCGCAATTTCGGCAGCCGCATGCGGGCCACGCGGGCCGGGTCGAGGCGCACGCCGAGTGCCAGGGCATCCTCGCCCGCGCCGCACGCGAGCGTGAACCGGTTCCAGATCGCCTGTGCCGCCTTGACCGAGATCTGCTGGCCGACGATCGCGCGCGCGAGCGTCGTGAAGGCGTCACCGCGGCGGGTCAGGTGCGCGCCTTCGATTCCGCGGATCAATCGCTCCATGACGGGGTCGGCGCGGCCGAGCGCGCGGGTTGCGTCATCCCAGTAGGCCGGCTTCATTTGGTCGCAGGGCGTGGCGGGGAGAAGGGGGGAAATGGTACATTACGCGGCTTTGATTTTTGGAGGGTGGGAATGCACTTTTCGTGGTCTGCGGCCCGGCTGACGCGGCTTGTCCCGGCCATTGCTTTCGCAGCAGCGTGCGTCGCCCCCGCCCCGGCCGCCGCGGCGCCCGATCCGAACAAGGTCGTTCACATCAGCTTCCCGGCGGCGGAAAACGGCTTCGATCCGGTGCGAATCTCCGACCTCTACTCGGCGACGGTCATCGAAGGCATCTTCGACCGCTTGTTGACCTACGACTACCTCGCACGCCCGGCCAAGGTCGTGCCGATGCTGACCGAGGCGATGCCCGTGATCGCCGACAACGGGCGGACGTACACGTTCAAGCTCAGGAAGGGCGTCTACTTCGCGCCCGATCCGATCTGGAAAGGCGTAAAGCGCGAGCTCGTTGCGCAGGACGTCGTGTACAGCTACATGCGCTTCCTCGACCCGAAGAACCGGGCGCCGTACGCATTCCTGCTCGAAGGCAAGATCGTCGGACTCGACGAGCACGGGGCGGCCGCGAAAAAGAGCGGGCGTTTCGATTACGACGCGAAGATCCCGGGCATCGAAGCAGTCGATCGCTACACCGTCCGTTTTCGCCTCAAGGAAACGGACTACAATTTTCTTTTCGTCGTCGCGCACATTTCGCTCGGCATCGTCGCGCGCGAGGTCATCGAGGGCTACGGCGAGGACACGATGGGACATCCGGTCGGCACCGGTCCCTACATGCTGACGAGCTGGACACGCCGCTCGAAGATGGTGCTCGAGTCGAATCCCGAGTACCGCGGGTTCACCTGGGACTTCGCCGTGTCGGAACCGGCGTGGGACGACCAGCTCGTGAATGATATGCGCGGCAAGAAGATGCCGCAGGTCGGCCGCGTCGAGATCACGATCATCGAGGAGGCCCAGTCGCGCTGGCTGGCGTTCCAGCAAAAACAGCTCGACTACCTCGCCATGCCGGACACGTTCGCGCCCTCCGCGCTCGACGGCGACCGCCTGAAGCCTGCGTTCACGGAACAGGGAATTCTTCTGTTCCGGGCGCCCGATCCGGACATGACGTACACCGCCTTCAACGTGCGCGATCCGGTCATCGGCGGCTTCACGACGGAGAAAATCGCGTTGCGGCGGGCGATGGCCATGTCCTACGACATCGACGCGGAAATCAAGGTCGTGCGCAAGGGCCAGGCTGTCGCGTTGCAGATGCCGATCCCGTTCGGTGTCGTCGGCCACGATCCGAGCTATCGCAGCGTCAACCAGTACGACCCGGTGACCGCCAACAAGCTGCTCGATCATTTCGGCTACAAGAAGGGCAAGGACGGCTGGCGCACCCTGCCCGACGGCAAGCCGCTGCTGGTCCGACTTGCGACCGAGGCGAGCAGCACGCAGCGCGAGCTCGACGAGCTGTGGCAGAAATCGCTCGCGAAAATCGGCGTAAAGATGGAAACCGCAGTGTCGCAGTTCGTCGACAACGTGCAGGCGTCGAAGGCGTGCAAGCTGCAGTTGTGGGGCCAGGGCTGGATCGCCGACTACCCCGACGGCGACAACTTCGTGCAGCTGCTCTATGGACCGAACGTGGGCCAGAGCAACCCGGGATGCTACGAATCGGCGGCGTTCGACAAGTTCTACAACGCGGCGCGGCTGCTGCCGAATTCCCCCGAGCGCAACGTGCTGTTCCTCGAGATGACGCGGCAGATGGAAGTCGACGCCGCCTGGAGCCTGCACGTGTCGCGCGTGCGGAACGAAGTCATCAGGCCGTGGGTCCAGGGTTACAAGAAGCACCCGATCCTGCAGGCCGAGTGGCAGTATCTCGACGTCGCGCCCCATTGAACGTGAATCCTGCAGGTCTTCGCGGCATCCTCGTTGGCGTCGCACTCGCGGCCAGCGCAACGCTCGCTGCCGCGGCGGACATGAACAAGGTGATCCGCCACGTGTTCCCGGTGGGCGAAGAAGGATTCGATCCCGCGGCGGCGCACGATCTATACTCCGGCACGGTCGAGCAGGCGATCTTCGAGACGCTGCTCACGTATGACTACCTCGCGCGGCCGTCGAAACTCGTGCCGCTCACCGCCGAGGCGCTGCCGCAGATCACCGACAACGGGCAGACGTACACGATCAAGGTCAAGAAGGGCATCTACTTCACGCCCGATCCCGCGTTCAAGGGTGTGAAGCGCGAGCTCGTCGCCGACGACTACGTCTACGCGCTCAAGCGCCTGATGGACCCCGCCCTCAAGTCGCCGTGGACGTGGCTCATCGAAGACAAGATCGTCGGCCTCGACGACGTGGCGGAAAAGGCAAAGAAAGGCGGCGGCAAGTTCGACTACAACGCCAAGGTTGCCGGACTCGAGGCGGTCGACCGCTACACGCTGCGCATCCGCCTGAAGCAGCCGGACTACAACATGTCGTACGTGCTCGCCCACGAGCCGACGAGCGCCGTCGCGCGCGAAGTCGTCGCGGCGTACGGCGACGAGGGCGGGCGCATCATGTCCAATCCCGTGGGCACCGGCGCGTACAAGCTCGCGAAATGGATCCGCTCGTCCAAGATTTACCTGGAGGCGAATCCCGACTACCGCGGCTTCACGTGGGACTTCAAGGCCGGCGCCGATCCTGACGACGCGCGTATCGTGGCCGAGATGAAGGGCAAGAAGATGCCGCAGATCGGCCGCATCGAGATCAGCATCATGGAAGAGGACCAGTCGCGCCTGCTCGCCTTCCAGAATGGCGAGCTCGACCTCATGAACATGGAAGGGCCGCTCGCGCCGAAGGTGCTGAACGGCGGAACCCTGACGCCGGACATGCAGAAAAAAGGCGTCCGGCTGTCGCGCTTTGTCGATCCGGAAATCTCGTACCACTACTGGAACCTGATGGACCCGGTGGTGGGCGGCCTCACCAACGACAAGATCGCGTTGCGGCGCGCAATGGCGATGTCCTACCCCGTCGAGGAAGAGATCCGGGTCGTCCGCAACAACCAGGCGATCGAGGCGCAGTTCCCGATTCCGCCTGGCGTCGTCGGGCACGACCCGAACTACAAGTCGAGCGTCAAGTACGATCCCGCCGCGGCGAACGCGCTGCTCGACAAGTTCGGCTACAAGAAGGGCGCCGACGGCTACCGCACCCTTCCCGACGGCAAGCCGCTCGTGATCCGCTACGCGTCGCGGCCCGATTCGCTGGGGCGCCAGCAGGACGAGCTGTGGAAGAAGGCCTTCGACGGCATCGGCATCCGGATGGAAGTGCAGAAGGACAAGTTCGCCGAGCTGTTGAAGCTCGAGAAGCAGTGCAAGCTGCAAATGCGAACCGCGTCGTGGATCGCCGACTACCCGGACGCCGACAATTTCATGCAGCTTCTCTACAGCAAAAACATTTACCAGAGCAACAACGCCTGCGCGAAGATCCCGGAGTACGACAAGCTCTACGAGCAGTCGCTCAAGATGACTGACTCGCCGGAGCGCAACAAGCTCTACCGCGAGATGGCCAAGGTGATCGAGACGTACGCGCCGTGGCGGCTCGACATCAGCCGCTACCGGAACATGCTGGTGCAGCCACGGGTGCAGGGATACAAGAAACACCCGATCCTGCACAACGAGTGGCAGTATATTGACGTCTCGGCGCCGGCCAAGTGACCGTCGGCCGCGAAACGCGCAGGATGCAGGAGGAGGAAGGCAGCAAGGAAGCACGGAGGAGGAGAGAAGGCCCCGGCCGGTGAACCCGGCAGGATCCTGAAGACAGCGCCGCAGGCGGCTCCCACAGGGGCCGGCCGCGGGGCGCCGCGGAATGATGGGTGGCCAGCGGAGAGCGCGCATGCGTCCCGCCGGCTGCCCGTTCCCGGCGGTAAACGACATTCGACTGGCAGCCCGATCGGTGCGCGATCCCACGCGACGGGCGGAGGTGGGCAATGACCGCATATATCATCCGACGCCTGTGGCAGATGATCCCGACGATGCTCGGCGTCATCCTGCTCGTCTTCATCCTGTTCAACGCCGTCGGCGGCGACCCGGCCTACGTACTGGCGGGCAAGATCTCGAACAAGGAACAGATCGAGAACATCCGCCGCCAGCTGGGGGTCGATCAGCCGTACTGGGTCCAGCTCTGGATTTTCATAAAGCAGGTCGTCACGGCGGACTTCGGCGCGTCGTGGAGCACGAACGAGCAGGTCTCGAATATTCTCGCGACGCGCCTCGGCCCGTCGCTGACGGTGCTGATCCCGTTGACGATCCTCGACGCGCTGTTCGCGATCGCGCTGGCGCTCGCCGTGGCGTACGTCCGCGGCTCGCTCACCGACCGGATGGTGATGATCGTCTGCACCGTGGGGCTTTCGATCTCGATCCTTGTCTACATCATCGTCTTCCAGTATTTCTTCGCCTACAAGCTCGGCTGGTTTCCGGTCCAGGGCTGGGGCAACAGCTTCTGGGAGAATCTCTTCCACTACGCGTCGCTGCCCATCCTGATCGGACTGGTCGTCAGCATCGCCCCGAACCTGCGGCTCTACCGCACGTTCGTGCTGGACGAGATCAACCAGGACTACGTGCGCACCGCGCGCGCCAAGGGCCTTTCCGAGAACCGGATCATGTGGGTGCACGTGCTGCGCAATGCGTCGATCCCGATCATCACGAACCTCATGGCCAACCTTCCCGGATTGCTGCTCGGGTTCTTCCTGATCGAGCGCTTCTTCTCGATCCCGGGCATCGGCCGCGAGGTGATCCTCGCCGTCGAGCGCTCGGACTTTCCCGTGATCAAGGCGCTGACGGTCTACGTGGCGTTCGCGACCATGGCGTCGAACCTGCTCGCCGACCTGATGTACAAGGCCGTCGATCCACGCGTCCAGTTGAAGTGAGGGGGACGCCATGGCGACCGCATTGAAATCAATCACCCCCCTCGTGCGCGAGGTCCCCCACACGGTCTCGCCGGGACTCTGGGCCCTCGCCTGGAAACGGCTGCAGTCAGATCACGTCGGCATGGTCTCGCTCGCCATCGTCGCGGCGTTCATCCTGCTGATGATCCTTTCCGGCGTCGGCCTCGTCGCGAAGGACTGGAACGTGGAATCGGGCGTCAATTACGCGCCGCCTTCGTTCATCGGCGCCGACATCGAAGCCGGCACGCCGGCGGCGCCCGAAGGACAGCCCGGCGCGCCGATCCCGGCCTCGGAGTACAAGACGAGCGTGGTCGATCCGCTTGCCGACGCTCTCGCCGAAATCCG
>JBDTLY010000039.1:0-13790 GCA_039934535.1 Casimicrobiaceae bacterium
TATTTCCTGCTCGTCGTCGCCATCGGCGGCGCGGGGACGATCAAGGGCGGCCTCGCCGCCGCGATGATCCTCGGGATTTGCGACGTCGCCGGCAAGTACTACGTGCCGCAGATCGGCTCGTTCATCATCTACTTCCTGATGGTCGTGCTGATGATCCTGTTCCCGGCAGGACTGTATGGTCGCCGTGCATGAGTAGCATGCTCACTCCCGTCGCAGGCGCGACCGCGATGGCGCCGCTGCTGCCCACCGACCGCTGGCGCGCGACCGAAATCGCGTTCTGGGTCGTCGCCTTGGCGGCGTTCTTCGTCTTCCCCCAGCACCGCGTGCTCGGCAGCCAGATCCTGATCACCGGGTTGTTCGCGGTGTCCCTCGATCTCATCCTGGGATATGCGGGCATCGTCTCGCTCGGGCACGCCGCGTTTTTCGGCATGGGCGCGTACGCCGCGGGGATCCTCGCGGTACACGGCTGGGGCGAGCCATTCAGCGGACTTGTCGTCGCCGGCGCGGTGGGCGCGCTCGCGGGCTTCGCGACGAGCTTCCTCGTCGTGCGCGGCGCCGACCTCGCGCGATTGATGGTGACGCTCGGCATCGGCCTGATGCTGTTCGAAGCGGCCAACCAATTGTCGTCGATCACCGGCGGCGCGGACGGCCTGTCCGGCGTGACCATGGGCAAGCTCTTTGGGCTGTACTCGTTCGACCTCCGCGGCACGACGGCGTACCTCTACAGCCTCGGCGTGCTGTTCGTGCTGTTCGTCGTCGCCCGCCGCATCGTGAGTTCGCCCTTCGGCCTGTCGTTGCGCGGCATCCGCGAGAACGTGCGACGGATGCCGGCGATCGGCGCGCCCGTGACCCGCCGCCTGATCGCGATCTACACTATCAGCGCGGCGATGGCGGGGGTGGCGGGCGGCCTGCTCGCGCAGACGACCCAGTTCGTCGGCCTCGACGTGTTCGGCTTTCCGCGTTCGGCAGACCTGATGATCATGCTCGTGCTGGGCGGCGCCGGGCGGCTGTATGGAGGATTGGTCGGCGCGGCAGTCTTCATGGTCGCACATCACTACCTGTCCGATCTCAATCCGGTCTATTGGCAGTTCTGGCTCGGCCTGCTGCTGGTCGTCGTCGTGCTGTACGCGCGCGGCGGGATTCTCGGGGCGATCGAGCAGCTGCGCAATCGCCTCCGCGGCGAGCGAACATGACGCACGCGCTGCGCACGACCGGCTTGTCCAAGCAGTTCGGCGCGTTCGCCGCGAACAGCGACGTTTCGCTCGCGTTTCCGCATGGCGTCCGGCACGCGCTGATCGGCCCGAACGGCGCGGGCAAGACGACGCTGATCAACCTGCTGACCGGCGTTCTTGCGCCGAGCGCCGGCGACGTGTTCCTCGGCGACGAGCGCATCACGACGCTGCCGCAGCACCAGCGCGTCAAGCTCGGCATTACGCGCACGTTCCAGATCAACACGCTCTTCGCGGGTCTCACGGTCCTCGAGTCGGTGACACTCGCGGTTTGCGAGCGCAAGGGCCGCGCGGGTATTTGGCACCGCACAGTGGCTAAGCAGCGCGACGCGGCGGGCGAGGCACTCGCGCTGCTGGAGATGCTTCGACTCGCGCCCGAGGCGAACACGCCGACGCGCAATCTTCCCTACGGCAAGCAGCGGCTGGTCGAGATCGCGCTCGCGCTCGCGACGAAGCCGCGCATCCTGCTGCTCGACGAGCCGGCGGCCGGCATCCCGGCGGGAGAGAGCGCGGAACTGTTCTCGGTGATCGCCGCGCTGCCGCGCGACGTGACGATCGTGTTCATCGAGCACGACATGGAGCTGGTCTTCCGCTTCGCCGAGCGCATCACGGTGCTGGTCGGCGGCAAGGTGCTGACCGAGGGCGCGCCGGCGGAAATTGCGGCCGACCCGCGCGTGCGCGAGGTCTATCTCGGCGAGGCGCAGCATGGCTGAATTGCTCTCGCTCGAGGGCGTCACGGCGGGTTACGGCGACGGCATCGTGCTGGAGGACGTGTCGCTCTCGCTCGCGGAGGGCGACAGCCTCGCGCTTCTCGGCCGCAACGGCATGGGCAAGACGACGCTGCTCGTCACGCTGATGGGGCTCACGCGCTTGCGCAAAGGCGCGCTGCGCTGGCGCGGGGCCGACCTCACCGCGCTGCCGACGTATCGGCGAAGTCAGTCGGGGCTGGGCTGGGTGCCGCAGGAACGCTACATGTTCCCGTCGCTCACCGTCGAGGAGCACCTGACGGTCGTGGGGCGGCCCGGGCGCTGGACGGTTCCGCGCATCTACAAGGTGTTTCCGCGGCTCGAGGAGCGGCGCGCGAACTTCGGCAACCAGCTCTCCGGCGGCGAGCAGCAGATGCTCGCGATCGCGCGGGCGCTGATGGTCAATCCGAGCCTGCTCCTGCTGGACGAGCCGATGGAAGGCCTGGCGCCGATCATCGTGCAGGAGTTGATGGGCGTTATCCGCGATCTCGTCGCTGACGGCGGCATGGCGGTGATCGTCGTCGAGCAGCATGCGAAACTCGCGCTGACGCTGACGAAGCAGGCGGTGGTGCTGGAGCGCGGCCGCGTCGTGCATCGCTCGGCGAGCGAGGTGTTGCTCGAGGATCCCGACACGCTGCACCGGCTGGTCGCGGTGGCGTGATCCGTGTCTAGTTGAAGCGGCATATTTGTTGTGTATGATTCGAAGCCCCACGCTGCTGGGGGCTCCCCGCAATCCCGCCGGGAGTTGGTTCGGACACCGTCTTGGAGGTTACTTGAATCTATTACGTAGATGCGCGGTCGCCATGGCCGGCCTCATGCTCTCGCTGTTTGCGGTGATGCCGGCGCTTGCTCAGGCGCCCGCCCAGAAGCCGAATATCATCCTGATCCTCTCCGATGACTTCGGTTACGGGGACTCAGGTCCGTACGGAGGCGGTCCGGGCCGCGGAATGCCCACACCCAACCTCGACCGCCTGGCCGATGGAGGCATGACGTTTTTCTCCAACTATGCCCAGCCGAGCTGCACACCGGGTCGCGCCGCGGTGCAGACAGGCCGCATACCCAATCGCAGCGGCATGACGACCGTGGCATTCCAGGGCCAGGGAGGCGGACTGCCCAAGGCCGAGTGGACGCTGGCGTCGATGCTGAAGCAGGGCGGATACCAGACCTTCTTCACCGGCAAATGGCACTTGGGCGAGGCGGATTACGCGCTGCCCAATGCGCAGGGCTACGACGAAATGCGCTACGTCGGCCTGTACCACCTTAATGCCTACACCTACGCCGACCCGACCTGGTTCCCGGACATGGATCCCGAAACTCGCGCCCTGTTCGTCAAAGTCACAAAGGGCATGCTTTCGGGCAACGCAGGCGGTCCGGTCACGCAGGATTTCTCGCTGAACGGCCAATACGTGAACACGCCCGAGAAGGGTTTGGTCGGCATTCCGTTCGTCGACGCCTACATCGAAAAGGCGGCCACCGAGTATCTCGACAAGGCCGGAAAGTCCGGCAAGCCGTTCTTCATGAGCGTCAACTTCATGAAGGTGCACCAGCCGAACATGCCGCATCCGGACTACATCCACAAGTCGATATCGAAATCGAAGTATGCCGATTCGCTGGTGGAGAACGACGCACGCATCGGCGCCATCGTCGACAAGGTGCGCGCGCTCGGTCTCGACAACAACACTTACATCTTCTGGACCACCGACAACGGCGCCTGGCAGGACGTTTATCCCGACGCCGGCTACACGCCGTTCCGTGGCACCAAAGGCACGGTGCGCGAAGGCGGCAATCGGGTACCGTTCATCGCGGTCGGCCCGCGGATCAAAGGCGGATCGAAGAATTACGATATTGTCGGCGGGCTGGATTTCATGGCCACGTTTGCATCGCTTGCCGGCGTGAAGTTGCCGGAAAGGGATCGCGAAGGACAGCCGATCATCTTTGACAGCTTCGACATTTCGCCGGTGCTGTTCGGCCAGGCGCCCTCGCCGCGCAAAGAGTGGTTCTATTTCACCGAGAACGAACTCTCGCCCGGCGCGGCGCGTGTCGGCAACTTCAAGGCGGTGTTCAACCTGCGCGGCGACAACGGTCAAGCGACAGGCGGTCTCGCCGTGGACACCAACCTTGGCTGGAAGGGCGCCGAAAAGTACGTTGCGACTATCCCCCAGGTTTTCGATCTGCTGCAGGATCCGCAGGAACGCTACGACCTGTTCATGACCAACTGGACTGAGCGGACCTGGACCATGGTGCCCATCAGCGCAGCCATCGAAAGGCTGATGAAGACCTACGTCCAATATCCTCCGCGCAAGCTGCAAAGTATGTCTTACGCCGGTCCGGTGGAGTTGTCTAAATACCAACAGTTCCAGTGGGTGCGCGAGCAGCTCATGAAGGATGGCGTCAATATCGGCATGCCGACGGGGAACTAGCCTTCACGAATTGCCGGGACGGGCCATTTCGGCATGAACTGCGCGGGTTATCGCCTTCAAGGGGTGGCCCGCGCGCATCCTGTCGAAAAGAGTCGACCAGCCAAGTACGGCAATGCATCTCAAGTATTCCTCAGGCACGACGTCTGCGGTCCGAAGGCGTGATGAAGTCTGTGCAATCCAATTGCTGATGAGCCCCAAATGTACAAAATTCTGATCGCGCTCATCGGTGGCATGATCGCCGCGACGGTCGGCGCCCAAGGCAAACACGAGCCAGTAGAACCTTTCGCTTGACCTGGAAAGGCGGGTCCTCCGAATGACGCAAACGAAACGCGCTAGCGGCACTCGTCGCGCTGCTGCCTTGGCCTTTGTAGTAGTTCATGCGCGTTGGGGCGTGCTTGGTCCTCGGTTTTCCTGAGAGCGCTATCGCGGAACTAGAACAATTATGGCCAATGACGGCAACTACCTCGACTTGCGGACAGTTGTATGGGTCCTCGCGGCGTGGGGTGTTGCTGCCTACCTGATCGCGCCGCGTCTCTGGAAGGCATACTTTCGCCGTCATTTCAATTACGACAAGGTGGTGCGGGTCGGCGTGACCTCGGATGGCCATCCCGGCGATCCCGTGAACATCGCGCTTAACGGGACCGAGGAGGAAGTCGTCCGCGCGATGACCGCCGCGGGATGGTTCCCTGCCGACCCGATAACGTTAAGAACGAGCGTCCGCATCGCCGTGGATTCGTTGTTCAGGCGACCGGATGAAGACGCGCCGGTGAGCAACCTGTTTCTTTTCGGGCGCAAGCAGGATCTTGCGTTCGAGCAACCGGTGGACGGGGGTCCGCGCACGCGGCACCACGTTCGCTTCTGGCGCTGGGATCAACAAAGGAACGAACTGCCCGTCTGGTTCGGCACCGCGACGCGGTTTGGCGAGGTATATATCCGCTATCCGAAGGGACTGGTCCCGACCGATTTCGCGCTCTACGTCGGCGCCGATGGCGTCGAAGTCGACTCCGATGGCTTCACTGCCGCCAACTCGCCACAATACGAAGCGGCGATGAAGGCCATCCTGCCGGAAGCGATCCGGCTGACGACGTCCAACAACATGAGGGAGATGGAGTAGAGGCTCGGTGGGCGCTAGCGCGACACCGCGTTTGCCGCGTCCTTGGAGTCGATAGGTGACCGCACTTATTCATCATCCCGTATTCGTGGTCCTGGCGGCGGCGTTAGTCGCCACGCTGGTGGGCCAGACCCGCCTCGGTGCGCGCGCCCCGGTGGGCGTCCTCCAAGTCGTGATGGGAGTCCTCGTCGGACCGCACGTTCTGGGATGGATTGCGCCCGACCCTTTCCTGTCGAGGATGGTCACGGTGGGCACGTCGGCCCTGCTTTTCATGGCGGGAATGGAGATCGACTTCGGCCTGATTCGCGGCCGCCCGCTGACGCTGGCGCTCGGCGGGTGGATCGCATCGGCGGCGGTCGCCCTCGCAGCGGTCGGTCTGCTCCACATCATCCCCGACGTTCACGCGCCGCTGATGATCTCGATAGCGCTGACGACGACGAGCCTCGGGGTGCTTCTGCCCGCGCTGCGCGATGCCGGGCGCTTGGCGACGCTCTACGGTCGCCTTCTGCTCGCGGCCGGATCGTTGGGCGAGGTGGCGCCGATCGTGGCCGCCGCCCTGGTGCTGTCGCAGCGCTACACCGCCTGGAACGAGTTTGGTTTTCTGCTGCTCTTTCTCGGCCTGGTCGGGGTCGCGGTGGCTGTCGGCATCGGCGCCCGCCCGCCCAGGGTTCTCGCGGCACTCCAGCGCACGCTGCGTGCGAGCACGCAGATCCCCGTGCTACTCGTGTTGGTCATTGCGGCGGCATTCGTCGCGCTAGCGGATGAATGGGGACTCGAGGGCATCCTTGGCGCGTTCGCCGCCGGGATCATCGTAGGCCTCTCGACGCGGGACAAGGAGGCGGAGCTCTTCCGCGACAAGCTCGACGCCGTGATGTTCGGCTTCCTGACACCGTTCTTCTGGGTCGGGACCGGAATCCAGTTCGACGTAACGGCGCTCACCCGCGACGTTCCCACGATGCTGCTGGTGCCGACGTTCCTGCTGCTGCTGCTGCTGGTGCGTGGCGCAACGGTGTTCCTGTATTTGCGCGACCTGTCGAAGGCGGAGCGGCTCCCCTTCGCGCTTTCACTGCCCGTCGCATCGCTCGGGATCGTCGTGGTGATCACCCAGATCGGCACGCGGGCGCAGGGCATGAATCCGGACGTTGCACAGGCGCTTATTGGCGCCGCCGTGCTGTCGGTACTGGTGTATCCAACGCTCGCCGGTATTATGTTATCGAGAGCCGTGCGGTCGGCGCCTCGCGATTCGGCATAGTGCGATCACTGCATCGCGGCGAGAGCCGAGATACGTGATGAACGCTACACAATCCCCAGACGAACTACCAGATCAGGTCGCCCCAGCCCACACCCAGCCACGGATCCGACAGGTCACGCGCGCTCGCCTTGCGCATCGCGTCGCTCTGCTTCGCGTACCCTGCCATGCCCGACCCCGGCGTGAGCAGATCGTACTCCGGGTGGAGCTGCAAGTACGCCTCGAATTGGTCCGGGCCGCCGACGTAGACCTGCTTGTTCGCCACGTCCGGGTAGATGAAATATTTCTTTCCGGTGCGTTGCATCGGGTTGATCTGGCCGGGCGTGAGGTTGCGCACCCAATCCTCCTGCACCTTCGTCGTCGCGACGAGCACCTTGAATCCGGAAGGCAGCAGGTCGCTTTGCACCACGCGCGGCGCCGTCGGCGTGCTGGCGCAGCCGGTGACGATGACCGACATGGCGAAGGCGCACGCGGCGATAGCGAGCTTCGCGGGGCGACGGTTTCCGCAGAACATCATGGAGTTCCTTCCTGTAGTCGTTTTACGGTCTCGGCGATGTCCTGGCTCATGCGGGCGACCGCGCGGCTGTGCGCCGCGGCGAGCGCTTCATAGGTGGGGTCCTGCACGGGCTCGCGCGCGCTCGTGCGCCCCGTTTCTGATTTTCCGTCCTTGGTCCGGCGCACGGTCCAGACCGCATCGAGCGCCGCCGACTTTCCAGGTGTCGAATCGAAGTTCCGGACTTCGATCACGACGCGGAATTCCGCGTCGGAGTTCAACGTCTGCGGAAACAGAGTGACGCGCGGAGTGCCAAGCGCCGCGACGAGGTTCTCGGCAACGACGCGCGCGATGTTGTCCTGCAGCGGCGAGGCCCAGCGGTTGAACTCGTCGAACATCACCTGGTTGGCGCCGGTGCTGACGACGATCTGCGGCTGATCGACGGCCGCGGGAACGGTCACCGGGCCGACCGCCACCGAGACCTTCGACGTCGACGCGACCGGCGGCGCCGTCGCGCTCAACGTGTAGAAGCGGGAAGGCGAAGACGCGCATCCGGCCGCGAACACGACGACGATATACGCGATTGCGCGTGGCGTGAGGCGGACCATCATTTTCCTCCAGTCACGGCGTCGGGCTTGCCGCGAATCACCGAGCTCGGCTGGCGTTCCAGCTGATCGGCCAGCACGCGCAGGCTTCGTGCCGCCCGCGCGAAATCCTGCAGTGCGCTGCGCAATTCCTGCTGCGCGGGCGCATCCGGGCCGAGAAGCGTCGAATTGACATTGGTGAGGGCCCGCTCGACGGCGCCGAGCGTTCGGTGCGTGTCCTCGAGGGCGGTCTTGAGCGGGGGCACGAGCTGGGAGTCGGCGTCGCTCAGGAGCTTCGTCGCGCTCTTGAGCGTCTCGTCGAGGCTCTCCAGGTCTTTCTTGATGTTGTTGCCAATTGCCTCCAGCGGCACTCTGTCGATCTTGTCGAGGATGCTGGTGAGCTTCGCTTCGAGCACGGCGAACGTGCCCGGGACGACGGGCAGCACGATTTCCTCCTGACGAAGGTCGAGCTTGACCTTCGGCGCGCCCGGGTAGTAGTCGAGCGCCACGTAGAGCTGGCCGGTCAGCAGGTTGCCGCTCTTGAGCTGAGCGCGCAGCCCGCGATCCTCCACGAGACGCCGCAGAAAGGACAGGCGCTTTTGCTTGTCCTGCAAGGCCGTCCTGAACGCCTGGACCTCTGCCGGCACGTTTCCATAGGCAAGCAGGCGTTCGGGGGAAAACGTGACCACCACACGCGGGCGAATGGTTCCCGACGCGGCATCGAAGGCGAGGCCGACGCTCGAGACCTCGCCGGCAGGCAATCCGAGGAACGTCACCGGGGCGCCAACCGAGAGACCGCGCAACGACTCGTTGAACTGGAGCACGTAGCGCCGCGCGTTGGGATCGGTCGCCCGGAGCGCGGTGACACGGTCGCGGTAGAGGGTGAAGGCCGCGTTCGCCGCGGCGGGCTCGGTCGGCGCGACTTCGATTGGCGTCTCGAACGCGACGCCGCCGACGAGCAGCGCGACCAGCGATTCCGTGCGGACATTGACGCCGTCCGCGCCGACGGAGATGTCGAGCCCGCTCGCGTTCCAGAATCGCGTCCCCGGATACACGAATTTGTCGTAGGGCGCGTTGACGAATATCTTGAGCACGACGGAATTCCCGTCGGGAGTGAGATCGAAGGCGATGACCTGGCCGACCTGCAGGCGCCGATAGTAGACCGGCGTTCCGGCGTCAAGCGACCCCAGGTCGCTCGTGGCGAGCACGAACTGCCGGCCGCGCTGCTCCGTGATGACCGGCGCCTCGTCGAGACCGCCGAACGTGTCCCAGCTGTTTTCCGACGCGCCGGGCTGGAACCCGATGTAATTGCCCGAAAGCAGCGTGCTGAGCCCGGAGATTCCGGTGATGCTGATGCTGGGCTTCACGACCCAGAACTTCGCGTCCTCCACCATCAGCGGCGCCGAGTGCTTGCTGATCTTGACGGTGACGTGCACCCTCGCGAAATCGTTGGTCAGCTGCACCTGCGTGACCCTGCCGATGATCACGTCCTTGTACTTGACGAACGTCTTGCCGGCCTCGATGCCTTCGGCGGCGTTGAAGATGATCGTGATGGTCGGGCCCTCGCTGCGGATGCGCTGGATCGCGATTCCGACGGCCACCAGCGCGGCGAGAATCGGGATGATCCAGATGACGGATATCCGCGAGCGCTTCGGCCGGACCACGGTCGCCTTCGGGAGCTCGTCGAGTTCGGTGGGTTCAGCCATGTTGCGCCCGATAGTCGTGTCCCGCATCCCAGATCAGGCGGGGGTCGAAGAACTGCGCCGCAAGCATCGTCAGCACGACCACCGCCATGAAGAACACGACGCCGAGACCGGGCTCCACCGACATCAGCGGCTTCAACTGGATGAGCGCGACGATGAACGCATCGACGAAGACGTCGAGCATCGACCAGCGGCCCACAAACTCGACCAGGACATAGATGCGCGTGCGCTTGTGGCTGTTGGCGATCGATCCACGTTGAACGGTGATGAGCAGGTACGCCAGCGCGACCAGCTTCCCGAGCGGAATCATCACGCTCGCGACGAATACGATGAGCGCCAGCGGCCATGAACCGGAAAGATAAAGGTACATCACCCCGCCCATGATCGTGTCGGACTCGGTCGACCCGAACGCGGTGGTCGTGAGCACTGGAAGCATGTTCGCCGGGATGTAGCAGATCGCCGCGGCGATGACGAGCGCCCACGTGTACTGGATCGAATGGGCGCGCCGCCATGCGAGCGGGGCGCCGCAGCGCGGGCAGTCGCCGGGGTTCGCCTTGTCCGCGGGCCGCGTCAACTGGCGGCAGGTCCCGCACGCGAGGACACCTGCCTGGGCTGCGCTCAGGGCGGCCGCACTCATGCTGCCGTCCTCCGTTCGGCGAGCATCGGCGGCGATGATCCGTCGGCCCACCGCACGCGCTTCCAGACTTCACTCGGGTCGAAGGCCACCATGACGGCGGTGAGGAGCACGATAAAGGCGAATGCCGCGTACATCCCGATGCCGGGGATCACGGTCGCCAGCTGCGCGATCTTGAACAGCGCAACCAGGATGCCGAGCATCATGACTTCGGTCATCGACCACGGGTGCATGAAGTGCGCGGATCGGAGCAAGCCGCCGACCCAGCGCGGTGCGGGCGGCCAGCGCACCGCGAGCAGGACCGCGAGCATGAAAAGTATGTGGCCTCCCGGTGCGATTACTGCACAGATCGCGACCATCACTGCGGTGATCTCGCTGCCCTGGATCCACATTTCGTAGGCGCCGCCGATGATGGTCGTGCTGGACTGGCGCCCGACCGCCTCGAGACTCATCAGCGGCGCGGTGTTGGCGATGAGGAACGCGATCGCGGCGGCGAAGGTCAGCGCCAGCGGGCGATCGAGCGGATCGGCGCGCCGGTGGACGAGGACCTCGTTGCAGCGCGCGCAGCGCGCTTTCCCGCCAGGGGGGAGCGGCGGGATGCGTTGCAGCAGATCGCAGTCCGGGCAGGCGACCGTTTCCAACATCAGCTCCCCTGTACCTTATTTCATGGCTACGGCTGGCGCATTGTACCGGGACTGGCGCCCTGCGCCTTCGCCATCACCACGCGGCGAACGAGCCCGATGTGCTCGCGCAGCTCGCGAAGCTCGCGGGTACGCGGAGGTGCTCGCCGCCTGCTCAGTGCGGTCGAGGTCGGCAAGCCACTGCTCGATTGGCAGGGTGCCGGTCTGCTTGTCGACATCCCGTTCGAGCAGTGCCGGCTCGCCGTACCACCGGTAGATTTTCGAGCGCTTCTGCCAGCCGGCGACGACGACCAGCGCAAGAACAACAAGCGCCCTTCGCGCGAGGCTGCGGCGCGTCCCCTGCGACAGTTCACGGAAACGTATGCGGCGGCGGTCAGTTCCGCGGCTTGGCGGCGGGCGCGTCGACGATCTTCGCTCCAACGTCCTTCAGCAGGCGCTGGAAATCGGGCGAATCCAGAATGATCTTGCCGGCGGCGGCGCGCAACCGGTCCACCTGTTCATCCGTCAGGACGAACGACGTGGGCAGTTGATTCAGATATTCGCGCTCCGCCTTGTCCTTCAACCCTGCAAACGAAACGTCGATCGCGTAGAGCTCGGCATCGGGCGCGTTCTTGACGAACGCCATCGCCGGATCGGAATCCTTTTTGAAGGAGGAAGAGTCGCGAACCTGGCGAAGAACCTTCCATCGTGCTTCGATGTCCCGCAACTGCTCGACCTGCTCGCCGGAATAGCGGTCAATCGGCACGCCGGCCGATTTGATGAGGACGGGGATGGTACCGGGCGCGTCCTCCACTCTGGCCCAGTCGGTGGAAGGAATGGAGAGGGAATTGACGATGAAGACGACGATTCTGCGCACGTGGTCGAGCGGCGTGTGCTGGCCGGCCTCATGCAGGGCCTCGAACAATTCGAGGATGTCGAGCACGCTCCGCAGGCCGAGATTGTCGGAAACGCCTCCGTCCACCAGATGGATGTACGGCTCGTCGCCCTCGGCGAGTTCCTGCAGTTCGAGCAGCCGTTTCACGACGCGCGCGGCCGGCCTGGGCGGGTTGGGGTTGTCGACGAACTGCTTCGTCCACGGCGGCCAGCGGTAACCGCAGCGGCCGCCGTAGTTGTTGAACGTCATCGGCGAAAGCACGACCGGCACGGCAGAGGATGACGCCGCGGCCCGCGCGATCCTGATCGGGCCCAGGTCCGCGCACATGACGTCGAAATTCTGGGGCGTGAAAACGACGCGCGCACCGCTCGTGATGTCAGTCGCGCTCACGGCGATGGTCGGTCCGTCGATCCGCTGGAGGTCGGCGAACGTCGTCCCATTGAACAGAATCTCGTCGTACAGGTTTGCCGCCAGTTCGGAGCGCCCCCAGCCCGTCGATGACAACTTGCCCCAGTTGAACGGGTTGAGGGCGCGTTCTACGAGTTCGCCCTGGACGTTGCGCTTGAGGAAACGCTTCTCGTACTCGTCGAACAGTTTTTCGCCGTACAGCCGGTAGGCGAGCGCCGTGAAGCTGCCGCCCGATACGCCGGTGATCGCATCGACCTGGTCGAGCAGGCGCACCTGCTGGCCGGTCTTGACCTGGATCTCGGTGCGCCGGAGGGTTTCCAGCACGCCGTAGGAAAACGCCGCCGCGCGCGTGCCCCCTCCCGAAAACGCGAGCACGACGAGGTTTTGGCTCTGGGCCGGAGTCTGCCCCTTGCGCTCGACGAAGTAGGGTTTGCCCGAATCGACTTCCGTGAGCGGAGGGTTGATCGGGCGCGTCGCGCAGCCGGCGACGAGCAGCACGCAGGCGATCAGCAGCAGTCTGGGGGGCGGCAGGGCGTTCACAGCGAATTCCTCGACGGCGTTGGAGACGGCAATTTCAGCGCCCCCATTTTAACCCCCGCGATGGGAGCTCATAGCGCCACTTTGGTCAATGCACCGATGACCTCGAGAGCCTGCCATTCGATATCATGGAGATCGTCAAGCAGCCGGCGCCCTGAACAGACAGCAATTCGGGAGATCGAGACCCGGGCGAACAAGGTGACTGGCTGCTGGAACGTGAGGAGAAAATCTTGGCCATTCGCTCGGCTCGTGACGCGCTCGGCCGCGTCTTCTTTCAGCGCTGTTTCTACCTGTTCGTGCTGCTGCTGGTGCTGATCGCCGGCATGCCGTTCGTCGAACCGACGGCCCACGGGCGGTTGCTGATCAACCTCGTCGGCGCATCTGTGGTCGTGTCGACGGTTGCCGCCGTGGGTCGCTCGATGTTCTCCTTTGTCATCGTCCTGGTACTCGCGGGGCTTGCGCTCTATTTCCAGTTTGTCGGCGTTACGGAGGAAAGCGCCGACCACCTCGCATTCTCGTGGGCGTTCGGCGCCGCGCTCTATGCGTTGACGATCGGGTATCTCCTTCGCTATGTGTTCCAGCCGCAGGTGATGACCGTGGACAAACTCTACGGCGCGGCCGCCGCGTATCTGATGCTCGGCGTGCTATGGGCGAGTCTCTACGCGTTGGTCGAATACCGGTATCCCGGCTCGTTCGCACTGGGCGGAACGGTAACTTCCTTCAACTGGTTCGATTTTCTCTATTTCAGCTTTACGGTGCTGTCGAGCACCGGGTTCGGCGACATCACGGCGGTGACGCGGCAGGCGCGCTCGGTGTGCGTGGTCGAGCAGCTCGTCGGCGTGCTGTTCATCGCGATCCTGATTGCCCGGCTTGCGGGCGTATATCCGCCTACCGAGCGCGAAGGGTCCTGAATGGCGGTTGGCGGGCGGCCGGCCATTGGCATCGTGGAACGCGGACTTTGGTAAAGTGCCGGCTGTTGAATTCCGAAAAAATCTAGGAGACTCACGCATGAAACGTATCCTTGCCGCGATCGCGGCGTCGCTGTGCACGTGCTTTGCGTTCGTCGCGACCCCCGCATCCGCGCAAACGAGCGACCAATGGCAATTCGGCGCGGTCATCTACGGCTGGCTGCCGACGATCGGCGGCAGCACGACTTTTCCG